>NZ_LFRE01000036.1:0-453 GCF_001077515.1 Acinetobacter sp. VT 511
CTGCTTCCGGTTTATGGGTATGAGCATCGTTCTTTTGGCCAGAGCCTGACGTTCCTGTAATAGCCGGCAACACATCCTGTCCCTGTTCCTCCGCTACGGAATTCTCTCCATTTAATGTGTTGGACATCGATACCGAATGGGAATCGGAGTTCGCTGCATGGGAGACCATCATCTGAGATACTGTATAGGACAACAGCAGAATCGTCATCAACAGACCTGCCCGCTTCCACCATACGTTACGTATACCGATTGATGACCGCTCTCTTCCCCATAATCGGGACCAAGAATCACGGAATCCATTGTACCGAATCGGATTTTCAATATATTTAAGGGACAATGAGGCCAGTACAACCGTTGCAGCAACCTGTAAAATGATGCGTACAGGATGTGCTCCTCCCGTATCCACCGCGGGATTGGTTAAAATAATGACAGGATAATGCCACAGATATAATC
>NZ_LFRE01000037.1:0-65053 GCF_001077515.1 Acinetobacter sp. VT 511
CAAACGCAAAGTCATACCAGTTGTGCTGGCGACCATAGCAAGAGTGAACCACCTGATCCCTTCCCGAACTCAGAAGTGAAACCTCTTAGCGCTGATGGTAGTGTGGGGTTTCCCATGTGAGAGTAAGTCATCGCCAGCTCATTATTCTAAACACCCCCTTCAATAGAAGGGGGTGTTTTTTTTATGGTCAAGATTTAAGAAAGCATCTAAATATTAAGTTTTATATAAAGCTACAGCAGAAAATTTGCTCATTATATAAAGTCATAGTGTTATCTTCTAGGATGAATTCCCTGTAATCGATTTTAGTAGTGTTTTTTAGCTGATGCTTAAGTGCAGTATCGCTATTAAATACTTCGCTACAGTGCCTAGGAGGGCGGGTGAAAGGTGAATAACTTTGTTTACCTACCACCATGGTGGTAATAAAACGTTTTGCGAGCTATCGGTAGATAGACTTATAGCTAGATGGACTCAAATGCCTTATATGAAGGGTATTGATATCTACGGTGTATATTTCATAAAGGATGAAAGATTTACCTATAAGTATTATTTTTAGTTATATGCTGTATGTTTACATAGAAATAAAAAACCAGCTCAAAGCTGGTTTTTTATTAGATGGATAATTTAAGCAAACACTTTCATAACCTGATCTAGAAGTACCCATAGGATCACAATCGCCACTACAGGCTCTGCAATTTTTGCCCAAGTTGGCGCATTGACTACAACCACATCTTCAACGTCATGTTCTAGGGACTGATTGTTTTGGCTGACCATCTGATTAAACTCCTTCATCGTTGCCTCCAATGATAGCTCTTCTTGTGGCATTGGTTTAGAGCCTTTCAGTTCTAACAGATTATTTGTTGTCCAAACCCAATCATCTGCTTGACCAGAAAGATGCTCGATCTGACCATATAACAGTTCCTGAATACTGTTCAGATTATGATTGCCGGTATCATGTAGCTGTTTAAGCTCTATTAGCTGAAGTTTGAAAATCTCATAAATATTGGCTTCTTGTACTTCACGAGAAAGAGTAGACTGATTAGATTTAAGTGTACTCAGATGACGGGCAATTTCCTGGATATATAGTTCATCAGGATGATTAATTTCATTATAGATCTTATTCGGATTAAGCTTCCATTCACTAACCAGCTTACCTAAAGTCAGCGCACTGATTTCGGCAATGTATGCACGACGTTCCTGCTTTGGATACTGACTTAGAAGCTCAGGCTTTTGAGTTTCTATCTGTTCAACAAAATATTGTACTAAATCAAAAGCCATTCACTTACTCCGTTCTTATTTAATCTAATAACCTGAGGCTTGGTTTTTTCTTTGGTGTTTCAGGTTCTTCTTCAATGTTTGATTTTAAAGCATCTTCTTCAGTTTGTGTATGCTCATATTCATTTGGATCAAAGAATAGTCCCTGACCATTTTCACGTGCATAGATGCCAAGTACCGCAGCCATTGGTACATAAATATCACGTGATACACCACCGAAACGTGCCGAGAATGTAATCGCGTCATTGCTCATATGTAGCGCATGTACGGCGTGTGGTACGATATTTAGAATGATCTGGCCATCTTTAATAAACTGTTCTGGAACCATGGTATTTGGACGCGTAGCATCAACCAATAGGTATGGTGTCATATTGTTATCACAGATCCATTCATAAATCGCACGAGACATATAAGGACGTGTAGGCGTAAGGTTGAATTCCTGTTCAGACATAATGAGTACTCGATTAATTTGATAACTGGGCAGCGTAGCGGTTCTTTTCCTGCAACGTCATTGATTTGATAAAAGCAGGACGGCTGAAGATTCGCTGGCAATACAGATAGAATGGGCGGCATTGCTGTTTAGGTAATTCTACACCCATACTGTGCAAACGGATAAACATCGGCGCAAGCATGCAGTCCAAGATACTGAACTGCTCTGACATGAAATAGGGAAAGTGCTGAAATAGGGGCATCAGGGATACCAGAATATCGCGAAGCTGTTTTTGCGCCTGAGCTTTCGCAGCGGGATCTAAAGAATCCGGGTGTTTGAGCATGATATCGGCCAGTTTAAGCCAGTCATGTTCAAAGCGCCATAGATATTGGCGTTGCTCAGCTCGCGGCATCGGTGCATCGGCATAGAGCTTGTTCTGGCGATAGCGATCATCAATATATTCAGAAATAATCTGGCTAATAAATAATTTCAGATCATTTTCAATCAGCATCGGTAGCTGATTATAAGGATTCAGACTGGCCAAGTCCTCATCGTCACTATCGATCAAGATTAAATGATATTTAATTTGTTTTTCGGTAAGAACGTAGCGAATCCAATGGGAACGAAAGTCA
Organism: Acinetobacter sp. VT 511; assembly: GCF_001077515.1. Taxonomy (NCBI): domain Bacteria; kingdom Pseudomonadati; phylum Pseudomonadota; class Gammaproteobacteria; order Moraxellales; family Moraxellaceae; genus Acinetobacter; species Acinetobacter sp. VT 511. The sequence continues at coordinate 2,335 of NZ_LFRE01000037.1, forward strand.
TCGGCATGGCTATATAAGGTGATTCCTTGAAGTGGCGCGCTTTCGACTGACATAAATCCTGAGCAAATTTTAGTGAGTAGAATAGGATACTAAAAATCAACCTAAAAAGCACGAAGCATAAAAGACCAATTGGCTTTTGACAGGGTAGATTATAAGAAAAAATGAAAGGAGCAGAACAAGATGATCATGAATTTAGGTTTAATCATAGTGTTTGTGATTATAGGTATAGCCAACTATTATCTGACCAAGTCCTTCTGGTGTCATGAAGGGGTGTGGGGTAAAGATGTTCATGAACAATAATATATACAATTCTATTCAGTGGTAAATTTAAAGTCATAAAAAACCCTGGAATAAACCAGGGTTTTTTTTCCGATTCGGTAAACGAATTAACGTTTAGAGAATTGAGGACGTTTACGAGCTTTACGTAAACCAAGTTTCTTACGTTCAACTTCACGAGCATCACGAGTAACGAAACCAGCTTGACGAAGAGCAGGTTTAAGTGTTTCGTCAGCAGCGATCAATGCACGAGTAATACCGTGACGGATAGCGCCTGCTTGACCACCGATACCACCACCAGCAACAGTGATGTAAAGGTCATATTTGTTAGTTGCTTCAAGAAGTTCTAACGGTTGGTTAACAACCATACGAGCAGTCTCACGACCGAAGTATTGTTCTAAAGAACGGTTGTTAATTACGAGTTTACCAGTACCAGCAGATAGGAAAACACGTGCAGTTGCGGTCTTACGGCGACCTGTACCATAGTTTGTAGCCATGTGCTGTATCCCTTAGATGTCCAAAACTTGTGGCTGTTGAGCTGTGTGAGGATGCTCAGTACCAGCGTACACTTTCATTTTCTTGATCATTGCATAACCAAGAGGACCTTTTGGCAACATGCCTTTAACAGCGCGTTGGAAGATCTCTTCTGGTTTGTGTGCAACTAATTTTTCGAAGTTAGTTTCACGGATACCACCAGGGAAACCAGTATGGCGATAGTATTTCTTATCAAGTGATTTTTTACCAGTCACTTGAACTTGCTCAGCATTAATAACAACGATGTAATCGCCAGTGTCAACGTGAGGAGTATAAGAAGTTTTGTGCTTACCGCGTAAACGACGAGCGATTTCCGTCGCAAGACGGCCTAGAGTTTTGCCAGAAGCATCAACAACGTACCAGTCGTGTTGAACTTCAGCTGGCTTAGCGCTGAGAGTTTTCATTAAACCACTACCTATTATAGTTGGTTTGGACGGTGGAATCTGTCCAAACAAAAGGAGACGAGATTCTAAACGAATACGTGAAGAATCACAAATGAAAATTAAAAATTTCAAGCGCTGTATTTTATATAATCTACGAGCATAAGGGAAGAAAAATTAAGCAGAATGCATAAAAATAACTGGCGAGATTTGTAACGCAGATTTCTCTGAGAATCACCACAGTCCAAAACACTGTACAGATCGCTGCACGCAAGCCTGTTTGAAACAGGCTATACTATTGAAGGCCTTAGTGAATAGAGAAGAAGATGCTGCCTTTATATGTCACCAGTGGTGAACCTGCCGGAATTGGTCCTGATATCTGCTTGAGTCTGGCAAATCGGGTTGATGAGCGTCCGATTGTGGTACTTGCGGATCTGGAAATGTTGGGTCAGCGTGCCCAGCAGTTAAATCTGGCAATAGAGCTGATTGAATATAAGGGACAAGAGTCTTCTTCTGAAGAAGGTCAGCTCTATGTAGAGCATGTACCTTTAAAACAACAAGTGATATTGGGTGAGCTCAATAGCCATAACGCTGCTTATGTATTGGAACAATTACGTCGTTCAGCTGACTATGCCATGACCGGGAAAAGTGTTGGTGTGGCAACAGCACCAGTGCAAAAGTCAGTCATTAATGATGCCGGAATTCATTTCAGTGGGCATACTGAATATTATCAGGAATTTGCTGGTGTGCCTCGTGTGGTGATGATGCTGGCAACTAAAACCTTACGTGTCGCTTTAGCAACAACGCATCTTCCGTTACGGGCAGTCGCAGATGCAATTACGCCTGAGCGTTTGCATCAGGTGATTGATATCCTGATTCATGATTTGAAATCAAAATTTAAAATTGAGCATCCGCATATTTTAGTCTGTGGTCTGAATCCTCATGCCGGTGAGGGAGGGTATCTCGGTATGGAAGAGATTGACGTGATCAATCCAGTGCTGGAAACTTATCGTGCTCAAGGCATCAATATGAGCTTGAGCTTACCTGCTGATACCTTATTTACCCCGGAAAATTTAAAAGATGCCGATGCTGTTCTGGCGATGTATCACGATCAGGGCTTACCTGTGTTAAAATCGCAAGGCTTTGGTGAAGCCATCAATATTACTTTGGGCTTACCGTTTATCCGAACTTCTGTCGATCATGGCACAGCACTCTCCCTCGCAGGTACAGGACTTGCGAAAAGCTCAAGCTTACATGTCGCTGTCGATCTGGCGCTGGATTTAGCGCGCCACTGATGACTGTTCATTACTCACGTTGGAAATGTTTTTATGTATCAAATTAATGCCTTAAACCCAAAAGATGAAGGGCATCACACGCGTAAGCGTTTTGGTCAAAACTTCTTACATGACCAACGTGTCATTGCAAAAATTGTCCGTTCCGTGAATCCACGTGCGGGTGAAAATATTGTTGAAATTGGTCCCGGTCTTGCGGCTTTAACTTCACCTTTAATTGGTGAATGTGATGCTTTAACCGTTCTAGAGCTTGACCGTGACTTGGCTGCAGGTTTGCCGGGTCGTGTGCCGCATCCTGAACGTCTAACGATTATTGAAACAGACGCATTGAAATACGACTTCACGCAATTATTCCAACCTGACCGTCCATTACGTGTCGTGGGGAACTTGCCATATAACATTTCGACGCCACTGTTATTCCATCTTTTGGAATTCGGCGACAAAGTTAAAGACATGCATTTCATGTTGCAAAAGGAAGTGGTGGATCGTATTACCGCCTCGCCAAACACCAAAGAATATGGTCGTTTGTCGGTGATGATCCAGTATTACTGCAAACCGACATTCTTGTTTGAAGTGCCACCAGGTTCGTTTAATCCACCGCCAAAAGTGACTTCTGCGGTATTCCGTCTAGAACCCTATGACGTAAAACCGATCGTGGCGAAGAATGAAAAAGCTTTGGCACGTCTGGTATCCCACGTATTTACCCAGCGTCGTAAAACTTTGCGTAATAGCTTAAAAGGCATGCTGGTTGAAGATGGTTTTGGAAAGGCAGGTGTAGATCCAATGGCGCGTCCAGAGACCCTGACACTTGCTCAATTTGTGGCTTTATCTGATCAAATGGTAGCTTAAAAAGAATGACTCGCACTGTTCGATACAATTATGTGATTGGTGATGTGCAAGGCTGTTTTGAGGCCTTGAAGGCATTACTGAAAGAAATCCGCTTTGATCCGGATCAGGATTTTATCTGGTTTGCGGGTGACCTGGTCGCTCGGGGTGAAAACTCGCTGGGTGCGCTGCGCTTCATTAAAAAGTTGGTCGATAATGGTGTCGCTGCAACAGTGCTGGGCAACCATGATTTGACTTTATTGGCTTATGCACGCGGCATTAAGCCGATTAAAGACAAGGACAATGTCCGTGATGTGATTGATGCCATCGACAGTGATGATCTGATTGACTGGCTGCGGAAACAGCCTATGTGTCTGTTCCCGAATGAACAGACAGTGCTCACGCATGCTGGTATTCCTAAACTTTGGGATGTTGCCAAGACTGCTGAGTTAGCCAAAGAAGTAGAAGCAGTCATAGGTCATGATGATTTTGAAGTCATGGATGCGTTCCTGAGCGATATGTTTGGTAAAGAGCCAGCACTCTGGTCAGATGAGTTACAGGGTCATGAGCGTATACGTTGTATCGTGAATTACCTGACGCGGATGCGTTTAACCGATACAGAAGGACGTTTAGAATACAGTTTTAAAGACTCTCTGAATGATCCAATGCCGGAAGGCTTCAGACCCTGGTTTGAGTTTGAGTCGAAAGCTGCCAAAACCCATCAAATTATCTTTGGACACTGGGCTGGATTACAAGGGAAAACCATTACGCCACAGATTCAGAATGTAGATGGCGGGTGTGTTTGGGGAAATCAGCTGATTGCGTATCGATTGGAAGATAAAGAATTATTTAAGGTTGATAATCCGGTCATGTCATCCTCAAGCTAAGCCATAATAAAAAAGCCACATGATGTGGCTTTTTTATTTACAGGGCCTTAATCCAGTCTGATCCAGGTTTGGCTGCGACCTAATGCGGATACTCCCATATAGCCACGTAAGGTCAGACGTTTACCAGTGGCATTCAGGCGAGCTTTGGCATCATAAATTTTTCCGGTCAGCGGATCGATGATCCGACCCTTATCATAGTTATTGGCTTTACCTACTTGTTTTAAGCCGGTAAGTAAGTCCATGCCTAAGATCGGTTGATTGGTATACGGAGCCGGGCAGTTGTTACAGCTTTTTTGTGGGGTATAACCAGGGCGAGGCGTTACTTTAACGATTTTACCTACGTAAGTACCGTTATTTTCTTGACGAATTTCAATAATGGCTTTAGGGGAGCCAGTTTTATCATCAATTTGTTGCCAAGTGCCGGTTAAATCCTGTGCAAAAGCTGACACAGTCATACATGCACCCATTAGCATCATTGCGATTTTAGATTTTTTCATATTAATCATCCCCATGTGGTTTGTTACAGACAGTCACTAGTTATTTTTTGATCAGTCTGCACTAAGAATTCAGTTGTGTTTAAGTCCCATGACCGAAACTTGAGTATGGTCATATAAATTTAAGGGATTACCATTGACAGCGACCTGATTAATCAGGTCATGAATATGTATATCGGATGCTGATTGCAGCGTAGCGTTTCCAGCATGATGTAATGCAGTGAATTTCAATTTATTGAAGGCTTCTGGCTCCAGTATTTCAAATGAGTACTGAGTGGAGGGCAAATGATCAGCGCCTTGTTTTATTGGCTTATTACCAAAAAGTGGGTGGGATAACGAGGTGCCTAAATTTCTAGATAAGCCACCTCTATTATACTTCGCCGATTTAATCAGGACCATGGCCGGATCTGTCTTGTCATGCATCTGCTGCCAGCTGCTTATCCAATTCTCTCCACAAGAAATTGGGTTTAAAGCAACACCAGATGTCCTGAAAACACTCATTGTTTTCATTCAATTTCCTTGTATTTCAAAATCAAATATCCATTTGATTTGCTTCACTCTTGCTGTATATGAAGTTTTAATACACAAAGACTAAAAAATCTATATGTTTATTATTCATACAACCTTATATAAAAAAATGCAAGTTGAATATAGGCAGAGATTCATACTTAAGTCTTAAAGATTATAACAATATTCTTGTTAGGGGAAACGTGATTTTTAACCCATATTGAATGATGTATAGGAAAGTGAGAAAGAAATATTTAAAATAACTGACCAAAGAGACAGCGTGTAGCCAAGTTAAAAATAGGGGAATTTAGTAATATTAAAACGCTTGAAAAGATTATAAATATATAAAATTACTAAGTTAAAATCTGTCATTTAGGTCAATTTAATTACTGGTATGAAACTCAAATGAATTTATGAAGTGACTAATTTGTCATTAGAATTTAATAGTTCATATTTTTATCTAAATCGATATAAGAATAAAATGACTATATAAAATAGATATAGTCATCCAGAAATGACGATGTGGTCAGATTAAAGATTCTGAAGATATAGAATAAAAGTCGGTAGCCAGAGGGCCGTAAAGACTGCATTCACTGCCATACCAAATGCTGCGTATCGACCCGCAACACTACCACGCTGCCAGGCTTGCGCTGTACCAATCGCATGGGCGGCAAGGCCTAGTGCAAGACCAGAAGCACGTTCGTCATTGATATGACGCAGAATGAGGGGGGAAAACGCAGCCCCAATGACACCAGACAGAATTACAATCAGAATCACCAGGCTAATTGGTGCATCCAGTAAAGTTGCGATATTAATCGCAATTGGGGTAGTAACTGCACGAGTGGCAAAGGCCATGATGTCACCGGCTGCCATATGTAACAGATAAGCGAGTCCCATGGGTAGGGCAACTGCACTGATACTGGCGAAGATCAGAATTCCAATCACACCTTTTAATGGTAGGTCATCATAGCGCATCGCTGCCAGAGGAATTGCCAAGGCCACCGTAACATAGCCTAAAAGACGGTTAAACAGGGGATTAGTGTCTTCTGTATAATGTTCATAAGGAACACCCAGTACAAACAGAATAGCCAGCACGAAGAACATGCCAAAGACAATGACCGGAATTTTAGGAATCACACGGTTACATGGTTTTGCCGCAAGATAGGCCACTAGCGTGATCAGGAAACCATAGAGTACAGATAACATAATGATCTCCTAAAGCCAGCGCTTGGCCATTTTTGCATAGACCCATAATGGAATGAGCGTACTAACAAACAGAATCAGCAGAAAGGCTGGAATTTTATGTCCCATATGCACCAGCATCATCAATGAGCCGGCGCTGACAGGTAAAAATGCAAAGGCACTTTCTTTCATAATCTTGTTATTGGTATCTACCAGTCGGGCAGGAATTTTGCTCCAGCGACGCCAGCTAAACAGGACGATGAGCAGGCTGATCAAACCGACCAGATTGCCTAACTCAGGGTGCTCTAGCTGGGTCATGATCCATACTGCTGTTTCCCGAAAAACAATAATTAGAAGCAGCGTGCCGATCCATGCTGGCCAATCTATATGCTTAATCCAGTTCATTTTAGAGTCTATTTAATTTGATTTGTCGAGTTTTAGTCGATCTTACGCGGTATTTCAAATTCTTCAAGTGGCCGTTGAAACTGAACTGCTTGCTCACCCAAAATATCTTCTAGGGATAGATGTGCCTGGCGGATGATCTGTGCCAGTTTCTGTGGGGCAATACTGACCTGCAAATGCAGCTGACCTTGCTCATCATAATGCTCGGACTGAATCACATTCAGCTCATAAAGCTGATTACGCAGTTTGCCATGTGCAGGCTGTAACTTAAGTTCAAACTTTTGTAGTTCTCCCATCAACGCTTCATGTACCGCCTTACGTAGCAGGTCAATCCCTTCTCCCGTGTGAGCAGACACATAGACCCGTTCTGGCTGATTGGGTTTGTGATAGATAATCTTGGCGTCTTCACCGCTTTGGTCAATTTTATTATAGACACGAAGTACTGGAACATTAGCCCCAATTTCCTTGAGCACACTTTCTACTGCATCAATCTGTTCCAGAATTTCCGGACTGCTGGAATCAATCACGTGCAGCAACAGGGTGGCTTCTAAGGTTTCTTCCAAAGTCGCTTTAAAAGATTCTACCAGTGAGTGAGACAGGTTACGCACGAATCCTACCGTATCTGCCAGTACTACAGTGCCAATGCCTTCCCAGTCCAGACGGCGCAAGGTCGGATCCAGAGTGGCAAACAGCTGGTCAGCGGCATAGACATCGCTATCTGCAAGAATATTAAACAGGGTAGATTTACCGGCATTGGTATAACCAACCAGAGAAATGGTAGGTACAGCAGCTTTCTGACGGGCTACACGACCTTGCATCCGGGTTTGACGGACTTTATCCAGTCGGGCTTTCAGTTGCCCCATCCGTACACGCAGCAAACGTCGGTCAGTTTCCAGTAAAGTTTCACCAGGGCCACGTAAACCAATACCCCCTTTCTGGCTATCCAGATTGCCACGACTACGAATCAGGCGAGAAGAAAGATGCTGTAACTGGGCCAGTTCGACCTGTAATTTACCTTCATAAGTACGGGCACGCAGCGCGAAAATATCCAGAATGAGTTCTGTACGGTCCACCACCCGACATTTAACAACGCGCTCAAGGTTACGTGCCTGCGCAGGGGTCAGGGTATGATCAAAAATCACCAGATCAGCTTCAAGAGCTTCAACTTTTTCTGCAATTTCCTCAGCCTTGCCGGAGCCGATAAAATATTTAGGATCGGGTCTTAAACGCTGAGCATGCATATGCTCAAGAATTTCTGCCCCTGCTGAACTGGCCAACAGGTGAAATTCTTCTGTATCCAGATCCTCCAGCATCTGCACGGTCACACTGACCAGAATGACACGATCTTTGGCACGATGCTGTTCAAAATATTCCACTCAGTCCACACTCTACTTAAAAACTTTTTTTTAATAGAATTCATTTTAGTGGAAAAAGACAGGGACAGATAGCATTGCTCTGTGAGTTTTGGGTTAGAGTGCAGCAACAAAAAGTTGAGCCAGGCCGACTAAAACAGCCGCGTAGAATGCGGTTGTCACAAAAATGTATTTCAGTGCTTGTGTGGGTTGAAGAGTTTCAACCGTAACCTTTGGATCTTGCTGCATGCTAAAACTCCATAATTTGTTCTTTCAATGGAAATATAATAATTCATCGTATAATTGAATAAAAATTGCAAAATTTAATCCGTCTGAACGGTTTTTATAATCAATGCATGTTCAGAATGAACAGTATAGAATGGTAAAGATACGTGAAGATGATGACCTGAATCGACCTGGAAATAGTGATCCTTGTATGCACTCGACTATAAATAATGAAACATCTGAAATTCGTGGTTTAGCAAAATTCTTGCTCTATAGCAGAAAAATGTTTGCCTCTGTCGCAGCAGTGAGTGAAGGGTTCTATCTGGTTTACCGACACGGTTTATACAAGAATCCGAATAATCCACATAACACGCGATATGTGCAGTATTTCTGTCGTCAGCTATGCAAGGTATTTAATATTGAAGTGCAGGTACATGGCACCATTCCACGAGAACCCGCACTTTGGGTGAGTAATCATGTGTCCTGGCTGGATATTGCAGTACTCGGTTCTAGTGCACGGGTGTTTTTCCTGGCTAAAGCCGAGATTGAACAGTGGCCGCTGCTTGGCAAACTGGCGAAGGGCGGGGGAACTTTATTTATCAAGCGAGGGTCGGGAGATTCACTCCGGATCCGTGAGCAGATTACCGGATTTTTAAAACAGGACATTCCAGTGCTGTTTTTCCCTGAAGCCACCACTTCAGATGGACGTGCAATCAAGAAGGTCCATGGCCGGATTCTGGGTGCAGCAATTGAAGCAAAGCGCCCGGTACAGATTTGCCTGATTTGTTATGTCAATCAGCAGGGGGAACTGGATACAGTTGCGCCTTTTATTGGTCAGGTCGGTTTCGCTGAGCATGTACGTAAAGTGTTAGAGATGCCAAATGTCACGGCACATTTAATGGCATTACCCGGGATTTCTACAGAAGGTCATACGGTGGATACGCTGACGCCGTTGGTGCAGGAAAAGATGAATGAAGGTCTGAAGTATTTACAGAATAAGGTCCTGAAAACACCCTTGGAAGTTACTGCATCAGTTTCGTAGGTAAAACAAACAGAATTATTTTCCAAAAAACTAAAATGAGCGTTTATTGGCGCTCATTTTTTTATATGTAGCATTCAGTAGTTTGTTGTTTTAACCAGTGTGATCCAGACGTGAACCTAGGGTTTCGAGATGCATCGGGAAAACATTATTTTTACGGTCTTCAAAATAATGACGTAAGGTCCTTTCTACACTCGGGAATGCTAGTTCTGCCCAAGGAATATCCACTTCGTCAAACAGGCGTGATTCAATGGTTTCTTCACCAGCACCAAATTTGCCTTCCACCAGTTGAGTTTTAAACAGCACATAAATCTGACCGATACGTGGAATATTGTACATACAGTACAGCTGTTCGATTTCCACTTCAGCTTCGGCTTCTTCACGGGTTTCACGTGCTGCGCCTTGTTCCATGGTTTCAAACAGTTCCATATAGCCGGCAGGTAAAGTCCACAGGCCATAACGAGGTTCAATCGCACGTCGGCATAGCAGTACTTTGTCTTCCCAGACCACTAGGGATCCGCAAATAATCTTTGGATTAATATAATGAATAAAACCACAGGAGCTGCAGACATGACGAAGTTTTTGATCACCTAAAGGTATTTTTTCAGTTGTCTTATGTCCACAGGCCGTACAGAAGTTCATATTCATCATCAATGACAAAAAGTAGACTCAGGATAACTGAAAAATTGAAATTTGGCATCAATTCTATCCTCAGGAATCAAAAATCAGCTATGATGAAATCATAATGAGAATGAGGAAAGCGTGGATGGATGAACGCAATTTAACACACAGATTACAGCAACGTTTGCGCTTTTCCAGGCGGATTCAGCCAGCGCATGCTGCCGTGTTAATTGCGATTACGGATGAGTCGGATCCCAAGGTCTTACTCACCCGCCGTTCGGCTTATCTGTCTAATCATGCCGGTGAGGTTTCTTTTCCGGGCGGTAAGCGTGATCCGCAGGACACCAGCAATATCGTCGTAGCGCTACGCGAAGCCTATGAGGAAACCGCACTGAACCCTTTCGATGTGCAGCTCATTGGTGATCTGCCCATGCAAAAGGCACGAAATGGCATGTTGGTAAAACCGATTGTTGGACTGATTCCACCAAAAGTTCAGCTGATTCCACAACCCACTGAAATTGACCGGATTTTCTTTGCCTCACTACGGCATTTACTTGAAGCCAAACCCACACCTTATGAAGTACGCTTTGCCCAGCAGTCCTTATATTTCCCGAGTATGCGCGTGGAAAATGAAGTGGTCTGGGGGCTGACTGCGCGTATGCTGATTTCTTTATTCCAGTATGGCCTCGACTATAAAAAAGACTGGCCATTCTTACTTAATTCACCAGCTTTTAAACGATCAAAATTCTTTCAGGACTGAAGAGGATATTCAGGCATGTTGTACAAATTTCAGGGACATTCTCCAAAAGCGCTGCAACAACCATGGGATGGTTGGGTCGCACCCACAGCGACCGTGATTGGTCAGGTTGAATTGGGCAAACAGGTCAGTATCTGGTTTGGCGCCGTGGTGCGTGGTGATAACTGCAAAATCCATCTTGGGGACTATACCAATGTGCAGGAAAATGCTGTACTGCATACTGATGCAGGGATTGAAATGCATATTGGTGATTATGTGACGATTGGTCATCAAGCCATGCTACATGGCTGTACCATTGGTGATAATAGCCTGATCGGGATTCAGGCTGTAATTCTCAATAATGCCGTGATTGGTAAAAACTGCATCATTGGCGCGAATGCGCTAATTCCGGAAGGAAAAGTAATTCCGGACAATTCTGTGGTGATGGGATCGCCGGGCAAGGTGATAAAAATCCTAGATGAAGATACTGTACAAAAGCTGAAAATGAGCGCACTGCATTATGCCAACCATTTTCAGAAGTTCCAGCAACTGGAACAGGTTGAGCTTTAAGCAACTCATCTACCTGTATTTATTAACCTGGCGATGGCCAGGTTTTTTTGTATCTGTTTCGGGAAAATCTCGCGTAGCGGATATGAGTGGAGTATCATATCCGCGTTTTTTATATTCTCTGAATTAAGGTTGTGCATGAAAGTGCTGGCATTGGAAACTGCCAATGAGCAGTGTTCCGTTTCTGTGATTGATGACACTCAAGAATTATTTTTCCAACTTGATGCGCGCGCAAAGGCACAAACGCAAACAATTCTCCCAATGATCGAGCAGGCTTTAAAAGATTTAAGCCTAGCGGTTTCTGATTTGACTGCGATTGCATTTAGTCGTGGACCGGGTTCATTTAGCGGTGTGCGTATTAATGCCGCGGTAACACAAGCCTTGGCTTGGTCGAATGACCTGCCTGTGGTACCCGTTTCGACCTTACAGGCCTTGGCACAGGCAGCATACCGTTTGCATGGCCTGACGGAAGTGACTGCGGTACTCGATGCACGTATGAATGAAGTTTATATCGCCAGCTATCAGCTGGATGCTCAAGGCATTATGCAGCCAGTAGATGAAGAACAGTTGCTTGGTTATGAACAGGGTAGCGCCACAGTAAAATTTGCTGTAGTCGGCTCAGGCGCTCATCTGGTTCAAACAGAAGCCACTGAATACAAAGATGTCAGTGCGACTGCACAGGATATTGCCACGATAGCGCGTGTGGCAGCAGCATCAGAAAACTGGGTCAGTGCTGAATTGGCACTGCCGGTCTATTTACGCGATAACGCATGGAAAAAAATTCCAGAACAAGGCAAAGCATAATTAATCAGGATTAAGCATGGATCTATTACTGCTGCTGAAAGCGGCAATCATGGGTATTGTTGAGGGTATTACTGAGTTCTTACCGATTTCCAGTACAGGGCATTTGATTCTGGCTTCAGAATTAATGAATTTCTGGACCAAGGAAAAGAGTGATGTTTTCGTGATTGCCATCCAGATGGGGGCAATCGCAGCAGTGATTTATGAATACTGGATACGTCTGTGGGGAGCCGCCACCGGGATTGTCAGTGGTGAGCCACAAGGACGCCGTCTCGGTATTGGTCTGATTCTGGCTTCAATTCCAATCATACTTATCGGGCTGACTTTTGGTCAGACTGTAAAAGAATTGTTATTCAACAATATTGCAATTGCGATTGGCTTGATTGTCGGTGGTCTGATCATTATCTGGATTGAAAAGAATCCACCTCAAGTCCGTGCCCAAGAAGTTGAAGACCTGACCATTAAAGATGCTATCTGGATTGGTCTGATTCAGGTGTTATCGCTGATTCCAGGTACTTCACGTTCTGGTGCTACTATTATCGGTGCGATGTTCCTCGGTGTATCACGTAAGGCAGCGACTGAGTTTTCCTTCTTTCTGGGTATCCCGGTAATTGTCGGTGCAGGCCTGTTAGACCTGTACCAGAGCTATGACGTGTTTAGCGGGACGCAGGACTGGGTGGTACTCACTGTTGGTCTTTTAGTCTCCTTTATTTCAGCATTGTTATTGATCCGTGCGTTAGTCGCTTATGTCGCGAAGCGTGATTTCATGATTTTTGCCTGGTACCGTATTGTATCGGGCCTGCTCATTTTATTGTTTGCATACACAGGCTGGACATTATGGTAAGCGAGATTCGCTTATACACCGAAGCTGCATATATCGAGAAAGCACAGCACTTTGAGGTTGTGCTTTCTTCTCGTGGTGTACAGGTTCAGATTGAAACCGTGGAAAAACTCAATGCGCGTTTCTTTCGCCTGACTCCCGAGCTGGCGCTGTGTGTTGATGCGGACGGTTTATGGCTATGTGCCAATGGCATGAAAATGCAACCGGACTGGAAAGCGGAAGTGGGGCGTTTAAAACGTGCTTCACTGAAGTCGGAAATGATTGCACGTGCTTGCAACCTGGGTGAAAAGCCGACCCTGATTGATGCGACTGCCGGTCTTGGTCATGACAGCCTGTTGATGGCATATCTTGGTGCGTATGTCACTCTGGTTGAACGTCATCCGATTCTGTTTACCTTACTGGAAGATACTCACGCGCGTGCGCAGAATGATGCTTTCCTGAATCCGATTGTATCGCGTATTCATCTGGTCTTCTCTGATTCTGCTGACTATTTAACCCAGCAGGCAGCAGAAAGCGCCATGGTGGATGTCGTTTATCTGGATCCGATGTTCCCGCAGCGTGACCAGAATCAGCAGGCACCCAAGAAACAGGCACAGGTGAAAAAACAGATGCAGCTATTGCATATGCTTTTGCCTGAAGATGGTGAAATGGACCTTGGCGATAACCTGCTGGAACTGGCACAGAAAATTGCTAAACGGGTGGTGGTGAAGCGTCCGCGTCTTGCCGTTTTTCTGGCTGATAAAGCACCCGATCATCAATGGCAAGGGGATGCTTGTCGCTTTGATGCGTATTTTCAGCATGATCTTGTAGCTGAATAAGATAATTGCTTCAAAATTCGCCAAGGATTTGTTATATAGTTAAAAATAGCATTGATAAAAGTCCTATCAAGCATAAACTTATTCTGCGAATTAGCGAGCCACTTGATCTCCCCGAAATCCTATGATCGACTTCAAACCATCCATTAATTTTTGGCACGATTTTAAGAGCAATCAAATTGCCGGAATATGGTTGTTTCTGGGGTCGAGGCGTTCCCTGCAAATGGTACGTCCCTCCATTCTTCAACTGGTGTTCTGGGGCATTCTGGGCGGTTGTGCCAACAGCCTGTTCAGCTGGCTCAGTTCAGGCCGGATTGGGGAATTTAACTCCCAAGGTCTGGTTAGCTACGCACTCTGGCCTTTTATTGCCCTGATTGTCGGGATTTTTCTGTCACAGCGGATCAATAATCCGCGTTTGATGCTGGTGCCGGCCCTGCTCTGGCTGGTACTGGATACGCACATCATGCTGTTCCAGTGTCTGATTCAGTATCTGGGCGATCTCGACTATCTGCCGTACATCCTGTATGACTATATCCCGACCTTATTTGTGATGCTGTTTGTCTGGCAAAGTCTGGCTGTGGTCTGGGTATTCTCACGTGAACTGAAATGGCCGTGGTGGGAACGGGCACTAATTATGCTGGCAACCCTGTTTACCTTGGTCGTTTGGCAGATTTCTGTCAAAGATCAGCCGATCTGGAAAGTGGAAGAAGTCCCGCCCAGCTTTGCTGAAGATGCCTTCTATGCACAACCTAATTTACTAAACAAAGCGCTGGATTCTATTGAATATGGCGAGTTTGCGCAGTCACACTGGTATTTTGTGGGTGTGGCAGGTGCCAGCTATCAAGATGTATTCTATTCAGAGATTGAACGGATCAAGGAACAGTTTGATACCCGCTTTGGAACCTTTGGTCGTTCGATTGCCTTGGTAAATCACCCAGCAGTTCGCACCGAGATGCCAATTGCTTCTAAAACCAGTATGGAACTGGCTTTACGCCGTATTGGCCAGCAGATGAATCGCGAAAGTGATGTGCTCTTCCTGTACATGACCTCGCATGGTTTGCCAAACGTATTTGAAATGGAAAATGCACCGCTAGATCTGGCACAGGTCGATCCAAAGTGGCTGCGTGACACGCTGGATGCATCCGGCATCCGCTGGCGAGTCATTGTGATTTCTGCCTGTTATTCCGGCAGTTTTGTTTCTGCACTGCAAAATGAAAATACCTTGATCATCACCGCTTCAGCAGCAGATCGCCAGTCCTTTGGCTGCTCGAATGAAGCCGACTATACCTACTTTGGCCGTGCCTTCTTTGATGAAGCCATGCGTGAGCAGGACAGCTTAAAGGAAGCTTTTACACAAGCCAGCCAGACGGTAGCGAAGTGGGAAAGTGCACAAGGTTTTGAACCTTCTGAGCCGCAGTGGGTCATCGGTAAGAATATGGAGTTGATGTTACCTCAGCTTGAACAACGTCTTTTCCCGCCAGCGACAACAGCTTCAGCTTCCCAGTCAGTCGCTTTGGCGCCCTAAACTGATCAATGACTTTAGAAAATAGAAAAGGAATCATGATGGAACTGCTACAGAATAATAGAAGTTTTGAAGGTGAACAGCGAATCTATCGCTTTAATTCTAAAGTGTTAAAAAATTCAGCGCGCTTTGGTATATTTCTGCCGCCTCAAGCCTTGGCAGGACAAAGCTGTCCAGCGTTATTCTATTTGGCAGGTCTGACCTGTACTGAAGAAACCTTTGCGATTAAAGCGCATGCGCAGCGTCTGGCAGCACAGCTGGGCCTGATTCTGATTACGCCAGATACCTCGCCACGTGGTGAAGGGGTAGCTGAAGGGGATAACTGGGACATCGGACAGGGTGCCGGTTTCTATATCAATGCAACGCAGTCTCCTTGGGCTGAACACTTCCAGATGGAAAGCTTCATCATGAATGAGCTTTATCCATTAGTGAATGAAGAATTTGAAATTCAGCCAGGCAAAATCGGTATCTTTGGACATTCGATGGGGGGGCATGGCGCATTAACCTTGGCATTTAAATATCCAGAAAAATTTGTCTCTGTTTCTGCCCTCGCTCCGATCTGTGCACCAAGCCAATGCCCTTGGGGTGAAAAGGCCTTTAGCAATTATTTAGGTGAAGATCGTGCAGAATGGGCCAAACATGATGCGACTGAACTGGTCAAAGCCAAAGGTGCACTTTATCCGGATATCCTGATTGACCAAGGCTTTAATGATCAGTTCTATAACCAGCTGAATCCTGCCTTATTCCAGCAAGCTTGTGATGCCGTGGGACAAAAGCTCACCTTGCGTGAACATCAGGGCTATGATCACGGTTATTACTTTATCCAAAGCTTTGTTGATGACCATCTACAGTTCCATGCGGTACAGCTCGAAAACTGATTTTTAGCTATAACCCAAAGCAAATGACTCATGGCGTGGATGCAAATATACTGGCATCCATGTCTGGTCATGCGCTATGCTTGCAAAGATTTATACAATAAAAACAAGGCAGTTTATGCAAAATACCAGTGATATAGACGCATCTACAATTCCTCCAGTCATTCCACCATTTCCACCTGATATTCCAGCCACGTCGGAAGTAAGACCTGTACGGGTAGGCGGATTGCAGCATTTTCGTTTTCATGGGACTGCCAGTGAATATTTCGGTATCTGGATTGTGAATATCCTGCTGACAATCGTCACTTTAGGATTGTATTCACCTTGGGCCAAGGTACGCCGTTTACGTTATTTTTATGGTAATACTGAATTTGTACAACGCCGTTTCGACTTTACCGGGGTGCCAGTCAAAATTTTGATGGGGCGTCTGATTGCGCTGGGACTATATTTTGCGATTTCGATTGCTTCAAACCTGTCTACTACAGCGACACTGGTCGGGTTGCTGATTCTTTATCTGGCAGTGCCCTGGCTGATTCGGGCGACACTACGATTTAATGCCCGCAACAGTAAATTTGGCAATGCCCGGTTTTATTTTGGCGGCACCAATAAGGAAGCTTACTGGACCTTTATCAAAGCCATTCTGATTTATATCCTGACCCTAGGGATCTTTTTCCCAGTATTGGTCTGGCTATATAAACGTTATTGCTTTGATCATCTCTATGCAGGCCAGTTGAACTTCAGGCTGAATGCCACATGGGGCGATTACATGAAGGCCATGTATGTTCCACTATTTATTTTCATGGGTTTTCTGGTTGCGGTGATGATCTTTGGCATAGGTTCCAGTTTTACCAATCTTGGCAATCCTGGAGTTTTAAGCTCGCTAGTCGGCTGGATTGTAGCGATTTATTTCTTTGGTTTTTTCATCATTTTCCCCCTGATGCAGGCCCGGATTTTTATTACCACCTGGAACAATACCTCTATCAGTCGTAGCCAGTTCAAGACCGAGTGTACCCAATGGCACTATACCTGGATTCTGGTGACTAACTGGATTGCACGTATTCTGAGTTTAGGTTTGCTTACACCATGGGCAGCGATTCGTCTATATCGTTATCAGGTGGAATCATTAACCCTGAATTTACGTAATGATCCGGACATGATGATGAACAGAGCACAGCAGGATCATAGTGCGCTGGCAGAAGAGATCAGTGACATCTTCGATATTGATGTGTCGTTATAACAGGAGAAAAGTATGTCTGCTCAGGTCACTGACGTCATTTTCTATGATGGCATTGTCTCAAAACCGCAACCGGCGCAGGTGTCCCGGATTGATGATCAGTCGGTACTGATTCGTTACGGCGAAGCTTATGCACAGCAGCGGCGTTATCTGTATGCAGACATGCAGCTGATTGGAGCACTTGGAAAAATTCAGCCAGTGATTGAACTCAAAGATGATGCCCGCCTGGAGTTTTCTTCTGAGCTGCCAGAATGGTTTAATTTACAGCGTAAGGGATTACAGCACTCGATCTGGAAACTGGAACGCACTCCGGCTTTGATTCTGTTTAGTGTGATATTTGTACTGGCACTGGGTTTTGCGACAATTAAATGGGGCATTCCAGCAGCTTCCTATCATGTGGCTCATCATCTGCCTGCCAACACTTTGACGCGTATGGGCGATGAAGCAGAAAGCTATGTCTTGAAGATGACTGAAGATACTAAATTGCCTAAGGCACGTCAGCAGAAGATTGTTACGCAATATCAGCAACTGGTTGCAGGAGATCAGCCGGCGAAAGTGGTGTTCCGTCAAGGCGGAGCAATCGGTGCCAATGCACTGGCGATTCCAAACAATACCATTATCCTGACTGATGAACTGGTCGCACTGGCTCAGGATGATCGGGAAATTATGGGGGTGTTGGCGCATGAACAGGGCCATCTGGTACAGCGGCATAGCCTGCAACAGGCACTTTCCAGTTTAGGGTTTAGCGTAATTTTAATCATGATTACCGGTGATGGTTCAGACTTGCTGACCAATTTACCGGTGGCCATGGTCGGCGCCAGCTATTCGCGTAATTTTGAGGCTGAAGCAGATGACTATGCTTTAAATGCGATGCAGGCCCAGCATATTCCCACCATTCATTTTGCCAACTTTCTGGAACGCTTGGCTAAAGACAGTGGGGAAGATAAGGAGGCCGAAAGCTCAGTATGGGATTTCTTTAGTAGCCATCCTGCAACACAAGAGCGGATTAAGGCGGTAAAAGCATTTGAGGCAGAACATACACTACGACAGCCCTGAGGCTTAGAGTTGCTGAATTTGCCATTCTGCCTGTAAAGGCTCCTGACCCATCCGTTCGAGATGCTCAATGACCACCTGCTGTAGTCGCGGCAGGTCGACATCTTCCTGCTGTACCCGAATCTGTACCCGTAAATGCTGATCCATAGGTATCATTTCCACCGTCGCATTTGGCATGTGAATTTGAATATTCTGTTCAGTCGAGGCCACTTCAAATTTGTGTTGCCAATGTTTCATTAACCGTAAGGCAATACGTTGAGCTTGTAAGGTCGGAATATCAGCATAACTTTCTTGCATGGTTTGAATGATCTTGTTGAGAGGTATTCATCATAGGCGGGAGCATCCATAACCGGCAAGTCTTGTCCTATAACAATTTGTTAAGCGGATGCGATTATTCAGGCGAACAGACGCAGGCGCAAATACAATTTGTTATAATGCGGTATTCATCTCATATTCAGCCAGGTTCTTCCATGTCCAAGCCGTATTTAATTGCACCTTCTATTTTGTCTGCTGACTTTGCCCGCTTAGGTGAAGAAGTTGAAAATGTACTGGCAGCGGGTGCTGATGTTGTTCATTTTGATGTTATGGACAACCACTATGTGCCAAACCTGACTTTTGGGGCAGGTGTGTGTAAGGCATTAAAAAAATATGGTATTAAGGCACCGATTGATGTGCATCTGATGGTCAAACCGGTCGATCGCATGATTGGTGATTTCCTTGAAGCTGGTGCGGACATTATTACTTTTCATCCGGAAGCTTCTGATCACGTTGACCGTTCTTTGCAGCTGATTAAATCTGGCGGTGCTCAGGCAGGTCTGGTATTTAATCCGGCAACACCTTTGCATTACCTTGATTATGTACTGGATAAAGTGGATCAGATCCTGTTGATGAGTGTAAACCCGGGCTTTGGTGGTCAGAAATTTATTCCGATGACTTTGGATAAATTACGTCAGGCACGCAAGATCATTGATGCTTCTGGTCGTGATATCCGTCTAGAAGTAGATGGTGGTGTAGGACCAGCCAATATCCGCGAAATTGCAGAAGCGGGTGCGGATATGTTTGTGGCAGGTTCAGCGATCTTCGGTAAACCGGATTATAAAGCTGTGATTGATGAAATGCGTGCAGAACTGGAGAAAGTAGGACAAGTCACTGTCTGATCGGAATTTTATGTTATTCACAGCAAGCTGTGGATAACTTTATGGATAAGTATATGGATATCTATGTGGGTAACCCTATGGATATCCAGCATAAATTGTAATCAATTGTAGCTTGGTTGTTTAAGCATTATACAAAATATGTATAAAAAGAACTCAATTTGGGTTCTTTTTCTATTTTGAAAGACTTACAAATTCTGGTGTTTTATTCACCAATGCTTACAAATCAAGCTTTATAAAAAGTGATCAACTTATTTTAAATTCGTGTTTCATTGTGTAATTTCTCCGAACAATTTTAAATTTAATTCATGTGTATAACTTAATTGTTTGATGGGGATAAACTTTTTGTTTTGGAGCAGTGCTGAGCACTTTGTTGTCATTTTTAAAGTGACTGAGAACTCTGTTTTGTTCTCAACTGTGTGTCTAAAGTAGCGATTTTTTTGAGAGCTGTCTTGGGTGCTTGAGTTAAGCTGAGTTAAGTTGCATCTCATACAGTCATTTTTTGTAATCTGCCCTATATTTTTGCAAGTAATTTTATACAATCTCACAGTTTTAGGAGGAACGACCTCCCTTGATGTAAAATATTGCTTTTACTCAGGAAAAATCGTCAGGACGGCCTGATTTCTTAATTCATGAAGGAGGGCATATGGCCTGGTTTTTACTCATGCTGGCAGGTCTTTTTGAGGTAGTGTGGGCCTACTCAATGAAGCTATCGGAAGGCTTCAGCAAGCTGACCCCCAGCATTATTACTATCTTTTTCATGTTTCTAAGTTTTGCACTGCTGGCTTACGCTATGCGTACGCTACCTTTAGGTACCGCCTATACCATCTGGACCGGAATTGGTGCAGTTGGTTCTTTCCTGATTGGGATTTTTATTTTGGGAGAACCTGCGAGTGCCATGCGCATGCTGGCAGCTGTCTTGATTATTTCCGGTCTGGTCTTGATGAAACTCTCATCTTCTTAAAGTTTATAGGGTGTACCCTAATGTAAATGTTTCAGTATTTATTTATATCAGCCTTATATTGATCATTGCGTTAAAATAATCTTTCTATGGCAATCCAACAGGGTGAAGACATGAACTTAAGCTATATCTATATGGATTCACCTGTAGGGCAATTGCGATTGGTCGCCAGTACTGAGGCACTGGTTGCGGTGCTCTGGGATTGTGAAACGCCGAACCGGGTAAAGCTGGCAACTTTAGTGGAAGATCCTGAGCATCCTGTTCTGGTTGCGACTAAAGTGCAGTTGGAACAATATTTTGCTGGTCAACGTAGCTGTTTTGATGTGCCACTCGATTTTGCTGGTACACCATTTCAGAAAAGTGTCTGGCAGGCCTTGCTGAATATTCCTTATGGAGAAACTCGAACCTATCGTGATATTGCCCTGGAAATTGGCAATCCGAAAGCGGTTCGTGCCGTGGGGGCTGCCAACGGTCGCAATCCGATTTCGATTATTGCTCCATGCCATCGTGTGATTGGAGCCAATGGCGCTTTGGTGGGTTTTGCAGGTGGACTGGACCGCAAGGAAATCCTGTTAAATATTGAACAAAATAAGTAAGATATATTCTATCCTAATAAAAATCTGACCCAACAAAATGAATCCATTTTTCGCCCCAGTGATTGAAAATTTCTGGTGGCTGTTTCTTTTATTTTCCTTAGCAGCTTTATTCAAGCTATTTAAACCATATCTCAAAGGGAAATTCGGTGAGTTTGCCGTTATTGTGCATGCTAAACGCTATCTTAAACAGCCGCATTATATCTTGATGAATGACCTGACTTTTGAGGATGGGCAAGGGGCTACTACCCAGATTGATCATCTACTATTAAGCCCATTTGGGCTATTTGTGATTGAAACCAAAAATTATAAAGGCTGGATTTTTGGGGGTGAACGTCAAAAAATGTGGACTCAAAAACTTTATAAACAGAGTTATAAATTCCAGAATCCGCTGCATCAGAACTATAAACACGTCAAAGTGCTGGAACAGGTTCTGACAGACGTTTTAAGTCCAGAACATATCCATTCACTGGTGGTGTTTATGCCAGAAGCTGAGTTTAAGACCGCGATACCAGCAAATGTTTTTCGTAATGCCAGCTGGACGGATTACGTGAAAAGCTTTCGGGAGCCGGTAATTTCTGAAACCAAACTCAATCGGATTCAGCTGCATCTGGAGAAGGCTATGCTGGAGAAATCCAGGCAGACCAATCGTCAACATATAGCGGGCTTAAAGCAGCGTAAGCAAGTTAAATAAAAAATCCCTGAAAAGTTCAGGGATTTTTAGCTGAATGCTGAGCGGCTCTGAGCTTTTCAGTAATTTCTTCCAGCGATTTTACCCGTTTTACTTCATCCCACAGCGACTTCGCTTCAGGATAATGCTTGGACATCATGCCGAGCCACTGCTTATAACGACCGACCATATTCATTTCTTTTTTATAGGAACCATTCAGAAAACGAATTTGCAGACCAAGCAGTTCGTTCCAGCTAATGAGTGGATCATCACTATTTCTACGGATACATTGAGTCAAATCAGGCGTCGTTACTGCACCGCGTCCAATCATCAGATCTTCACAACCAGATTCCAGCTGACATTGCTTGGCATCGGCATTTGTCCAGATTTCACCATTGGCAATGACATTAATTTTTAAGGCTTCACGGATCGGTTGTAGCTGGTCCCAGAATGCAGGTGGGGTATAGCCATCCGCTTTAGTCCGCGCATGCACTGTTACCCAGGCAGCACCAGCATCTGCAATGGCATGGGCATTTTCCAGCATAAAGTTACGGTCCATATAGCCGAGACGCATTTTTGCGGATACCGGAATATGTGCAGGAACCGCATCACGCACTGCTTTCACTAACTCATACACGACTTCTGGCTCATCCAGCAGCACTGAACCGCCACGATGACGGTTGACGGTTTTAGCCGGACAGCCAAAATTCATATCAATTGCGGGTGCCCCCATAGCAGCAACTTTGACTGCATTGGCTGCCAGCATTTCCGGATTATTCCCCAAGAACTGTACATGTACCGGTGTACCGGCTGCAGTTTTACCTTCATTTAGGAGTTCAGGGCAATAATTATGGTAAACATGGTCCGGCAACAGCGAATCTGTGACACGAATAAACTCGGTCACACACCAGTCAAAGCTTCCGACGGATGTCAGTACATCGCGCATAATCGGGTCCGTTAAGCCTTCCATGGGTGCAAGAACAAGTTTCAACAGTCAACACCTGTGAATTTGAAAAACGGTGTTATACGGCTTTTTCGCCTGAATGTCCAGGTAGTTTAAATTTCATGCTTATAAAGGGAGGGAGCGTGAGAATGGATTTAGTACATATCAACAGATCAGCTGTCTTCAGCACAATAAAATAATAGAGTTTTAAATATTGATGGCTATATTGAAAAGAACAATAAATTTTCAGGATGGCAGTATGGAACAGCCTCATTTCAAGGATTATTTCTCCCAGCAGTCACAGGACTACGCCTTGTTTCGTCCACATTATCCAGACATGTTGGGCAAGATATTGTCAGAGCTGTCACCTGATATACAACTGGCTCTAGACGTTGGTTGTGGCTCAGGGCAGTTTTCAGAGGTCTTGGCAAATTACTTCGATCAAGTGATTGCAATTGATGGCAGTGCTGAACAGCTTGCCCAAGCCAAGTCTCATCCAAAAATACAGTATCTTCAAGCTGCAGCAGAAAATATTCCTCTTGATGAGCAGAGTCTTGATCTGATTTCGGTAGCGCAAGCTGCACATTGGCTGGACCTGGACAAGTTTTATGCAGAAGTCCAACGTATTGCGAAACCAAATGCCATTCTGGCTTTGATTACTTATGGTGTTTTTAATGTTGATGAGGAGCATTTGAATCATTATTTCAGGCATTTTTATGAAGTGACACTTGCTTCATACTGGCCGCCAGAACGTCATCATGTAGATGAAGGTTATCAGAATCTGATATTCCCATTTGAAGAAATTTCAATTTCGCCCCCTGTGCTGCAAGTTGAATGGAACTTTTACCAGCTGATTGGTTATATGAGTACATGGTCAGCTGTTAAAGCAGCCACCAAAGCTTTAGGACATAATCCACTCAATATACTGGCAGATACCATGTTATCCGAATGGGAAGATCCGGAATTGCCCAGAGTCATCCGCTGGCCTCTGTCGGTACGGGTAGGCAGAGTAAATCCAGATTAAGTTTTGGCAAATAAAAAGCCCAGTAGTTGGGCTTATGAAAATATTAATTTTAAAAAAATCTTAAACTTACTTATTCAACAACATTTCCAGCACAAACTTGGAACCGATAAAACCTAAAGCCAGCAAACCAAAACCGATTAAAGTAAAACGAACAGCCTTTTGTCCACGCCAGCCAAATTTCCAGTGACCAATCAGTAAAGCGCCATAAACCAGCCAGGAAATAATACTAAATGCTGTTTTATGTGCAAGGTGTTGGGCGAAGAAATCATCAATGGTAAAGAAGCCGAAACCTAAGGCAATAGTCAGTAAGACAAAACCGGTCATCAGCATATCAAACAGCAATGATTCCATATCCTGATACGATGGTAACAGATTGACCCAGACCCGGCGTTTCTGTTTTTTCTTGAGTTCACGGTCCTGAAAACGCAGAATCACCGCCTGAATGGTGGCCATCAGCAGCACTGCATAGGCAGATAATGACAGGATAATATGAATATCAAGACCAAGCGAGTTCTGCACAATGATTTTGGCTTGTGGGGTAAAAGCAAAGCCTAAAATCAGGCCAGTCGCTGCAACCGGAATACCAATCAGATTCAATGGCAGAATAGGGCGATAGGTACTATAAGCCAGACTCAGTAAAAGCATCAGTCCGGAAGTAAACGAAACCAGAACAAAGACATCATAATTTATCCCCATCGGGGTGTGCATGTCACCATAAAGAACCATGCCATGTAACACCAGACCAAGAGCGGCCGTGATACCGACAAACCACTGATTTGGAATACGTTTCGACATTAAATGAACAAACAAATACCAGAAAGATGCGGTATAGGCGACTAATGCCAAAATTGTATAAACCAGAGGGAGGCTAACCATGTCTAACCTTTTTAAGGGTGATGAATATTCATTTATATAAATTCGATGCGAACTACAGTATCCTATAGCATTCTATGCATAAATTTTCTATTTTAAGAAACAATTTTTTGCTCACGGCTATTTTAAGCGGATTTTGCAATGTTTGATACCTTAACAGAACGACTCACGCAGAGTTTAAGAAATGTTACTGGCTCAGGGCAGCTAACCGAAGACAATATTAAAGATACGTTACGTGAAGTACGTATGGCACTTCTTGAAGCCGACGTTGCGTTACCTGTAACTCGTGAATTTATCGCGAAAGTTAAGGAAGAAGCATTGGGCCAGGAAGTGATGACTCAGTTATCTCCAGGCCAGGCCTTCGTCAAGATTGTCTATGACGAATTAACCAAGATGATGGGCGCGGCGAACGAGAGCCTCGACCTGGCAGCAAAACCACCTGTGGTTGTGCTACTTGCTGGTTTGCAGGGCGCGGGTAAAACCACGACTGCTGCAAAACTTGCACGCTTCTTACAAGAACGTCAAAAGAAAAAAGTCGCGATGGTGTCTGCCGATGTATACCGTCCAGCAGCAATCAAGCAGCTACAAACGGTTGCGGGTGAAGTCGGTGCGATTTTCTTTGAATCGAATGCCAATGAACGTCCAATTGATATTGCCAACCGTGCCATCGAACAAGCAAAAATCCAGTTTGCTGATGTCCTGATTGTCGATACCGCAGGCCGTCTGCATGTCGATGATGACATGATGGATGAGATCAAAGAGTTGCACGCTGCGATTAGCCCAACTGAAACCCTATTCGTGGTCGATGCCATGACTGGTCAGGATGCGGCAAATACTGCAAAAGCTTTTAACGATGCTCTACCTTTGACCGGTGTAATCCTGACCAAGACTGATGGTGATGCTCGTGGTGGTGCAGCACTTTCTGTTCGTGCCATTACCGGCAAGCCAATCAAGTTCCTGGGGATGGGTGAAAAGCTGGATGCGCTTGAGCCATTCCATCCGGAACGTGTGGCACAGCGTATTCTTGGCATGGGTGACGTGCTTTCTCTGGTCGAAGAAGTTGAACGCAAAATCGATAAAGAAAAAGCCGAGAAAATGGCGAAAAAACTGCAGAAAGGCGGCAGCTTCAACTTTGAAGATATGCTGATGCAGTTTGAGCAAATGAACAAGATGGGTGGCATGATGGGCTTCCTGGATAAACTTCCAGGGATGAGCAGTGCTGGCCTTCAGGATGCAATTGCTCAAGCCAACCCTGAAAAACAAATCAAGAAAATGGAAGCGATCATCCAGTCTATGACTGTTAAAGAGCGTCGTAACCCTGACTTGATGAACCCAAGCCGTAAGAAGCGTATTGCAGCAGGCTGTGGTATGGATGTTGCTGAAGTGAATAAACTGATCAAGCAGCATGCCCAGATGGCGAAAATGATGAAGAAATTTGCCAATCCATCAGGTATGGCAAAAATGATGAAGTCACTCGGCGGCTTGCAGAAACAGTTTGGCGGCGGTGGTGGCATGGGTCCACTGTTCGGCGGCAACGACAAGAAATAAGTTCTTTGTTTAAAAAAAGGCGCTTCATGCGCCTTTTTTTGCTTTTTAAGATATACAGTTTAATCAAAGCATACATTTACTTACCCAATCCTGTCGTTAGCTGAGGCAGACTCTTTAAAAAATGCAAACACAGGAGTAATAAAATGACGCAAGTGATTGTGGTACACGGCTATACGGCTGGTCCAGATGAAAACTGGTATCCCTGGATTCAGCAAAAAGCTAAGGAAGAACATGTAAGCCTAAAAGTTTTACGACTTGATCCCTCTACCACACCTCGGCTGGAAACCTGGCAAAAGCAGATGCAGGAGCAGATAGAAAGCGTCGATGAGAACAGTATCTTTATCGCTCACAGCTTAGGCACTATTGCGGCTTTGCATTATTTATCTCATAAATTGAAACAGCAGAAAATCAAGCAACTCGTACTCATTGCTGGTTTTAATGGGCGACTCGGACGTCTGGAAGAAGTGAATCCATTTATTGATGCTGCCCAAATTGACTTTGATTTATTGAAGCAGCAGATTCAGGAACGAGTGGTCATCTATTCTGAAGGTGATGATCGGGTAGCACCAAAATTTAGTCTGGAACAGGCAGAAAGTCTGGATGCACAAGTGATTAAGGCTCAGCATTTTGGTCATTTTATTGACTCGCAAGGCTGCACTGAACTGCCTGAAGTCTGGCAAAGTATTGAACCAAATCTTATACGCCAATAAGCGTTTCGAGGCTGAAAGATTAAAGTTTACAAAATGGGTGCCAGTGGTCTGGAAATTTGCTTGAAAGCTTTGTAAAACATGTTAAAACAATGAGCCAGTAGCATCATTATTTTAACAATTAGTATAAGTATACAGCGATGACAAATAAATCAGGAAACGTTTATATCATTCATGACTATCAGTCGACCTCTAATGACCATTGGTATCCGTGGTTAAGTCGACAGGTCAAGAAACTTGGTATTGATGCCAAGCGCATCATGTTAGCCAATCCATTAGAACCGAAAATGCAAGATTGGCAACAAAGTCTGGCAGTGCAGATCCCACAAATGGATGCCGATACCATTCTGGTAGCACACGGGTTGAGCTGCCTGAGTGTGCTGAAATTCGTAGAACAGCACTATCTGACTCACCGTAAAGCTATTCGTGGAGTAGTGATGGTGGCAGGTTTTGATCAGCCGCTGGTGATGTGGTCAGAACTGAATGATCTGGTGCGCAGTGTAAAACTGGATTTCAAAACACTTTCCAAAAGCTATAAATACGGGATTATGTACATTTCTAACAATGATCCACATGTACCCACTGCCATGTCTTTAAGTCTGGCCCATCGACTTCTCAATACCCAGATTTTTGAAGTCTTGCAGGCAGGACATTTTGAAAAAACTGATGGCTATGCAGATTTCCCACAGCTACTGGAAGTCATCCAGCGGTTGTATGGTCTAAATGAGCTGCAAAATGCTGCAGGCCTTTAAGTAACAGGTCGGGTTCAATCACGGGCTGGAAGGATTGTAAATGCTGTGCAAATAGTGGCGCATCACCACCTGTAAGAATCAGCTGGGCAGGGAAGTCACTTAATACCTTTTCAATGGTGCTGAGTAGACCGAGCAGAATACCGTGATGTACGGCATCAATGGTATTGCGTCCCGGGCTCAGCTCTTCAAACGCAGCATCTGGAATTTTAATGCCTTTAGTATTCTGAATCAGGGCATCCCGCTGTAGATGTAAGTTTGGCAGGATAAACCCCCCTAGATGTTTTTGCCCTTGAGCCAAGTCAATGGTGAGAGCGGTACCACAGCTAATGACGCAATAATTTTGTGTATTCGATGTTGCAACTGCCAACACCTGTAACCAACGGTCAATTCCGAGTTGAGCCGGATCATCATAGCCACAGATCAGGCCTGCATATTCAGCATGAACTTTGGCAAAGATTACTGGAATATTCAGGCGTTTTAGAATTTTCAGGATACGGTCATTATTTTGCTTATCTAGTACAGAAGAGATTCCCACCTGATGCAGGCCAGATCCCATAAAATGCTGAATCAGACCGAGCAGTAAATCCGCCGGTGACTGTAGATGCATTTCAGCCGCATGTTCAATGATACGGTCTTGTTCTGTGATCCAGTATTTAAGACGTGTATTGCCAATATCCAGCCATAATTTTTTCATTGATCTTGCCTTAGCTACCAGTCTTTAAACGTAATTGCCCTTGATAAAAGGTCTGAATACCAGATCCAGTCTTAATCTGCACCGCGCCATCTTCCTGAATGCCGGCAAAGATGCCTGCATATTGTCCTTGTAGGTCAGTAAATTCCACCTGTTGTTGAATGAAAGCTGCATGATGGTTAAAGCGTGCTGCCAGATTATGGCTGCCATGATTAAACCATTGACCTGCCTGTTGAATGGCCTGATAGAGTTCAGCAATCAGCTGGTTGCGTGTCACTGTAGCTAGGCCCAGTTCAGAAAGGGAAGTGATCGGCTGATCCAATTTTTCTGCTTCAATCGGTGCCAGGTTAATTCCAACACCGACCACTGCCTGATGGGTAGAGAGCGGCTCTACCAGAATGCCGCCCCATTTGGCATTCTGACTATATAAATCATTTGGCCATTTCACTTGCAGATCAAGCTTTTGCAAGCTAGGCATTTGCAGAATATTGAGTGCAACTTCAAGCGCGAGACGACCATCAATCGGTATCTCTGTATTCAGCAATGTGCTTAAATAGATATTACCTTCCGGAGAAATCCATTGGCGTTGACGTTGGCCCCGGCCCTGAGTTTGGGCACGACTGCTGACCAATACCTGTCGAATGCCTTTTTGAGCGAGATCCCGAACATCGTCATTGGTCGAAGTGGTGACGGGTTTCAGCAACAGGACTTCAGGCAGTTGTCCTGCATCTTTAAGCAGTTGCTGCAGTTCGCGAGTTTCTACATCCATCTGAATTTAAACGTGGTAAATGTCGTTATGGAGTTAATCATATATTTGTTGATTGGTGCAATTGCTGGTTTCACCGCAGGCCTGTTTGGAGTCGGTGGTGGCCTGATTATTGTGCCAATTCTGTACATTGTATTTACCCAGCTCCAGTACGATCCAAGTGTCATCATTCACATGGCAGTGGGAACCTCTTTGGCGACGATTATTGTGACCTCAATTAGTTCGGTCATGGCACATCATCTCAAAGGTGCAGTACTTTGGCCTGTTTTCCGCAATCTGGCACCTGGTTTGGTCATTGGATCGTTTCTCGGTGCAGGCATTGCAGACTATTTACCGGGTCAAGGCCTGCAGCTTCTGATCGGTTTCTTTGCAGTATGGGTAGCTTTGCGAATGTTTAGCCGTGCCAATATCAAGATTGATCCAGCAAGCACACTACCTTCTACGCCAAAACAAATGGCGACTGGGGCTGGAATTGGTATTGCCTCTGCAATCTTTGGAATTGGGGGTGGCAGTCTGACAGTGCCATTTTTAAACCGGTGTGGCGTAGTGATGCAAAAAGCCGTGGCGACTTCAGCTGCATGTGGACTCCCCATAGCGATTGCTGGCGCACTCGGATTTATGTGGTTTGGTAAGCAGTCGGATGTTACGGTACCGAATACCATTGGCTATATTCATATATATGCTTTTATCGGTATCAGTATCATGAGTTTCTTTACTGCCAAAGTGGGGGCAAAAGTGGCACATCTATTGTCACCAGTCATGTTGAAGAAATGTTTTGCGGCTTTATTAAGCGTTGTCGGTAGCTATTTTATTTATCAGGGTGTCAGAGCCTTTCTGTAAGGTAATTTATTTAATGCAGATTTCAGAAAAGAGAGTTTAAGTACTCTCTTTTTTTATTTGATCAATATATTTATGCTGATAAACAGAATAAACAACCGCTAAGCTGGTTTATATAGAGGCTGGTTGGCTGCATAGACAAAATATTGTCTGACAATGTCAAAGCATTCCTTTAATAAAATAGGTTAAATAAATGAAAAGTCATTCAGCATGACAAGAACTGCATCAATAAAAATAAAGACAGGATGGCCATGCACGAGGAAAAAGCAAACAGCTTGTCTGAGCAGATCGCCAGGCATATCAGTGAACAGATTATTCGTGGTGAGCTTGTGGAAGGTGAGCGGATCCAGGAACTGAGAATTGCATCAGAACTTGATGTCAGTCGTGGTTCTGTACGCGAAGCATTATTATTGCTGGAACGCACCCAGCTCATCGAAATCTACCCGCGCCGCGGTGCCATTGTCTCGGAAATGTCTGCACTGCAAGTTCGTGCCCTGTTTGAAATGTGCTGTCTTCTGCTAGGTCAGATCGTACACCGTATGGCTGAAACCTGGCGCCCGCATGAGGTAGAGCGTGTTCAGCTATTATTAGAACAACTAGAAGCGGAAACCCGCCAAGGTCACACCGAAAAGTTTTATGATTTGATCTTTCAGGGGCTGGCGCAGCAGCAAGACATGGTTGGCAATCCCTATCTGATGCGTTACTACCATGAGCTACTGCCTTCACTGCGGCGCAGTTACTTTTTAACCCTGAATATTTCCAAGCGCGAGTTACAGGAATCTTTTGATCTGTTTAAGCTGGTAACTGATGCAATTCTGAGCCGAAAATCACATCAGGCCACTTTATTTATGGAAGATTTTTGTCGACACTTGCGCAACCTTGTGTTGGAATCACTAACACGGATGAAACAAATTGAACTTGCGTGGGCGAGACGCTCGCGCCGTTAAATCAGGACATTATGCGTTTAAGCAGTTTAAAACTTTCAGGCTTCAAATCTTTTGCCGATAGTACAACTTTACACTTTAAAGATAACCGGACTGCCGTTGTGGGGCCCAATGGTTGTGGCAAGTCTAACGTCATCGATGCAATTCGCTGGGTGATGGGGGAATCGAGTGCGCGCCAGTTACGTGGCGGCAGCATGCAGGACGTCATTTTTACCGGAACTGCGAAGCGTAAACCGGTGGGTGTGGCGAGTGTAGAACTACGCTTTGAAAATACCTATGGAAAACTTGGCGGTGCCTATAATGCCTATAACGAGCTGGCCGTACGCCGTCAGGTCAACCGGGATGGCAAGTCTGAATATTTCCTGAATGGTACCAAATGCCGCCGTCGTGACATCACTGATATTTTCCTGGGTACCGGTCTGGGACCACGTTCCTACGCTATTATCGAACAGGGTATGATTAACCGTCTGGTCGATGCCAAGCCTGAAGAAATGCGGGTTTATATCGAAGAGGCAGCGGGCGTATCGCGCTATCAGGCCCGCCGTCGCGAAACCATGCAGCATCTGGAACATACCACCCAGAATCTGTCTCGCTTAGAAGATATTGCTTCCGAACTCAAGTCCCAACTCAAAACCTTAAAACGCCAGTCCGAAACTGCAATTCAATATAAAGAACTCGAAGGGCAGATCCGTACCCTGAAAATTGAAATACTGTCATTCCAGTGCGAGCAAAGCCAGCGCTTGCAGGAAGAATATACCGTTGAGATGAACACGCTAGGCGACAGCTTCAAGTTAGTACGTTCTGAACTGACCACGGTTGAGCACGATCTGGGAGCAACCAGTGAGCTGTTTCAGCGTCTGATTCAGCAGTCCACCCCATTGCAAAATGAATGGCAACAGGCCGAGAAAAAGCTGGCTGAACTGGAAATAAACCTGAAGCAGAAACAGTCTCTGCTGGAGCAAAACTCAACCAGCCTGGTACAACTAGAACAACAGAAAGCTCAAACCAAAGAACGTTTGCAGTTGATTGAATTACAACTGGATACCCTACAAGAGCAACTAGAAGATCAAACCACACAGTTACAGCAACAGGAAGGTTTAAGTCAGGATCAGCAACAAGGTTTGCAGGAACTGAAATCTCAACAGGCTTCAGTCGCGACCCAATTTGCTCAGATTAAAACTCAAGTCGAACAGCAACAGCAGCGCAAGATGCAGATGCTGGCACAAAGCGAGCAATTAGCTAAAAATATTGTTCGTATCGAGCAGCAAAAAGAAACCTTGCAGCAACAATCAGCTCAGATTCAGAATCAAGCACAGCAAGATGAGCTGGAACAGTATCAGCGGGAGAAAGCTGATACTGAACAACAGCTGATTCGCCTAGAAAGCCATTATGCTGAGCTGAGCCAGCAGCTGGAACAGGTTAAACAGGCACATAGCGAACAACAGCAACGACAGATGCATTTGAAATCTGAATTGCAAGTATTGAATGCAGAAAAGAAAAACCTTTCCCAACTTCTGACGAAAGCTAATCCGGCAGCTAAAGCGGATGCCGTGCAACTGATGCATGTGCTAAAACTGAATGAGCAGGGCAAAGCCCATGCCAGCCTGATCGAGAAATTTCTGGCAAAATGGCTGTCTGCTCAGGTACTTTCGGATTCAGATCATTTTCTGGAAAATACAGCACGTCAACTGAAAGCACAGCAATCGCCTGCTAAAATCCAGCTAGTAAATGTTCAATCGCTGGCGGACTGGATTGAAAAACCACAGTATTCTTTATGGCAGCAGGTCGCCGTAGTGGAAACCCTTCAGCAAGCGCTACAACTACAAAACCAATTGCAGTCGGGTCAATCCATCCTTAGTTTAGATGCTTATCATGTCGGTCCAGACTGGGTGATTGGACTAGAGTTTGATGAAGCTAGCCAGGCAGGTCAAGGCGCACTGAGCCACCGGATTCGTCTGGATGAAATTGAACTACAACTAGCTAAGCTGGAAGAGCAATCCCGCCAAGCTGAACAGCATTTGGCTGAATCAAAAGAACAGCTGACAGCGCTGCAAATTCAGCTACAGCAAATCACCAGTCAACAGCAACAGGCACAGAAGCAGCTGCAACAGCTGGACTTAAATATTGCCAAAGTGCAAAGCGCCGCTCAGGCTTTTGCTGTGCAGAAACAGCAGTTGCAGAACCAGCTCCAGCAGCTAGATGAACAGCTTGAAGAAGATGCAATGCAAAAAGATGATCTAGAAATTGATCTGCATGCATTAAACCTAAAACTGGAACAGGCTTTACCGAATTATAAGACCTTGCAATTCCAGCTGGATGAACTGACTACGCAACTGGAAGATTGCCAGCAGCAAACCCACAATGCTCAGCAGGAACTGGAAATTACTCGTCGTCAATCGGTTCAGTCCAAACAGCAAGTCGAATTGCTAGAAAAAGACCGGGTATTCCTGAAAGAGCAATACCAGCAAATTATTAGCCAGATTGAACAGGCCAAGAAATTTATTGATCCGGTACAGTTAGAACTGCCGCATCTGGAAAGCCAGTTTAACCAGCAGGTGGAATTGACAGGGAAACTGCAAAAAACCTGGTCGGAATGGCAGGTCGAGCTGAATCAGGTACAAAATAAACAACAGCGGCTCACTGAACAGCGTCATCAGTTCCAGCAGCAGGATGAAATGTTGCGGAATACACTGGAACAGAAACGCCTGGCCTGGCAGGCAGCTAAATCTGATCTGCAACACTATTCTGAGCAGCTAAAAGAATTGAATAGTGAAGTCATTACTGGTCTGAATATCGAAGTCAAAGTACATCAGGTCAAGCTGGAAAAAGCCCAATCGCAGTTCGACAAGCTCGGAGCGGTGAATCTTGCAGCATCTGAAGAATATGAAGAGGTTTCAAAACGCTATAATGAGTTGAGCCATCAGATTCAGGATCTGGAAAATACCGTCGAGCAGCTGCAGGCGGCCATGAAGAGCATCGATCAGGAAACGCGCAAGCTGTTTATGCATACTTTTGATCAGGTCAATGCTGAATTGCAAAACCTGTTCCCGAAAGTATTTAATGGCGGCGAAGCGAGCTTAAGTCTTGAAGACGGATGGCAATCAGGTGTAAAACTGATGGCACGACCACCGGGTAAGCGTAACAGTTCATTGGCTTTATTGTCTGGTGGCGAAAAAGCATTAACAGCATTGGCTTTGGTGTTTGCGATTTTCCGTCTCAATCCAGCGCCATTCTGTGTGCTCGATGAAGTCGATGCACCATTGGATGATGCGAACGTGGGGCGTTTTTGTAATTTAGTCAAAGAGCTTTCAGAACAAGTGCAATTTATTTACATCACACATAATAAGCTTGCAATGATGATGGCAACAGACCTCTTGGGTGTGACCATGCCTGAACCGGGCACATCAAAACTGGTTACAGTGAATTTGGAACAGGCAAAAGAATACGGCTTAGCTGCGGAGGCATAAAATGGAAATCACTACTATTCTCGGGATTGTTGTAGCAGTCGTGATTATGCTCTTGGGCATTCGAATGATCATGAAAAAACCTGCTGATGCAGCACCATCATTGGATTCGGAATTACATATTGATCCGGACAGTCAGACACCGGTTATTCCGCGTCATGTGCGTGCCCAGCTGTCAGCACAGGAGGCAGAGGCGCAACGTGTTGAACCGAGCCTGAATGCGGAAACTGTTGAAAGCACAGCACCTGCAACAGAACCAAAAGAAGCAGCAAAAGTAGAGCCGACATTGACGGAAACAGCCAAGCCTGTAGCACAATCTGCAAGCCCGCTGGATACGCCAATCGTTCAAGAGGTTGAAACAGAAGTCGCAAAAGCTGAAGTAAAAGAATCATCTGCTGAAGAAGTTAAGGCTGAAAATGCTGCTACAGAGGAAGCCAAACCTGCTGAATTTAGTCTGAACAGTAATATTGAAAAAGCTGAAATTTCAGACTTTGAAGATGAAAGCAGTATTCTCGATGCGCATCTGCATGAACAGAAAGTCGTGGATGATGAGTGTGCATTGGCGAATGCAGAAATGATTATTTCGCTGAGCGTCATTCCACAAGGTCGTGTATTGTCTGGTGAAAAAACGCTAAAAGTTCTGCTGAAGTACGGCCTACGCTATGGTGAGCTGGCTTGTTTCCATCGCTACAGCGAAGATGGTTCTAAACTGCTATTCTCGGTATTGCAGATCACGGATACAGGTATGGAAGGTTTTGATCTGGAAACTTTGTCAACTGAAGAAGTAAAAGGTCTGGCATTCTTCCTGGCACTGCCGCACAGTGATGTACAAAATGCTTTTGATACCATGGACAGTATTTCACGTCTGATTGCCCGTGAAGTAGACGGTATTGTCTATGATCAGAACCAGCAGGAGTTTACACCGCAGCTGCGTGAGTTCTGGCGTCATCAGGCCATCGATTACCGTGCAGGGCAGCCAGCAGAAGTCTAAGTTTCTGTATTGAAACTGGACATTTCGATTTTTATAATAGCCAAAACTGAAGAATATACAGGGCGGGTTTTCCGCCCTTTTTTATGGTGAAACTATGACCCAGGAAACCACTGTCGTTGCGCAAATGCGCCAGCTGATTCAACTGATTGCCAAGCATAATCATGCCTATTATGTGATGGATCAGCCGACGATTGAGGACAGTGAATATGATCAGCTTTTTCATCAGCTCAAAGCCCTTGAAGAACAATATCCAGCATTGGTGCAGCCGGATACACCGACTAACCGTGTCGGTGGTCAGCCTTTAGCAAAATTCGTGACTGTAACGCATGCCGTACCGATGCTGTCTTTAGGCAACGTATTTAATAAAGAAGATTTATTTGCCTTTGCCCGTCGTATTGAAGAACGCTTGCCGAACCAGAAAATTGAATATGATGTCGAGCTGAAATTTGACGGTCTGGCCATTTCCCTGTGGTATGAACATGGTGTATTGGTACGTGGTGTAACCCGTGGTGATGGTGAAACTGGGGAAGACATTACCCAGAATGTAAAAACTATCCGCAACCTGCCAAAATTATTATGTGAAGGTCACTGCAAGGTGCCTGACCTGCTGGAAGTACGCGGTGAAGTCTTGATGCCGAAATCCGGTTTTGAAAAGCTGAATGCGGCGAACTTGGCCAAAGGTGAAAAGACTTTTGCCAATCCACGCAATGCCGCCGCAGGTAGTTTACGTCAGCTGGACCCAAATATTGCTGCTTCACGTCCACTCGCATTCTATGCCTATGGTATTGCGCAGTGTGTGCCGCATCATGGACAGACCACGATGTCAGCCAGTCTGGAATGGTTACAGCACTTTGGTTTCGCCGTGGGTGAACGCCATTTCATCTGCGATAGCATTGAAGACGTACAGCAAGTCTATGAGCAGATCAATAAGGAACGTCCAAACCTCAGTGTTGAGATTGATGGCATGGTGATCAAGGTCAATGACCTGAAACAGCAGCAGCAATTAGGCTTTTTAAGTCGTGAACCACGCTGGGCAACGGCTTATAAATTTCCTGCGGTTGCAGCACTGACGACAGTTGAAAATATTGACTGGCAGGTGGGTCGTACCGGGACTTTGACTCCTGTCGCACGCTTGAATCCCGTCGCAGTTGGTGGCGTAACAGTTTCCAATGTGACCTTGCATAACATTGGGGAAATTCACCGTCTGGATGTCCGGATCGGGGATACGGTCAGCGTTTACCGTAGTGGGGACGTCATTCCTAAAGTTGAAAAAGTCTGGCCAGAATTCCGTCCGATTGATGCAGTTGAAGTACATCTGCCAGAAAACTGTCCGGTGTGTGGTTCCCCTGTAGTGATGCCAGAAGGTGAAGCACTGGCACGCTGTTCAGGTGAGTTGTATTGTGCAGCACAGCGTATTGAAACCATCCGTCACTTTGTGTCACGTAAGGCGATGGATATCGAAGGCTTGGGCGATCGTTGGGTAGAATCTCTATTACACCTGAACCTGCTGAAAGATGTGGCCGATATCTATCACCTGCATGAACATCGTGATCAGCTGCTACAGATTGAAAAAATGGGCGAGAAATCTGTTCAGAACTTGATTGATTCTATCGAAAACAGTAAGAAAACGACATTGGCTGCTTTCATTTATGCATTAGGTATTCGTGGTGTCGGTGAAACCACAGCACGTATGCTGGCCAATACTTTCCAGACGCTGGATGCTTTACGTCGTGCTGATCTTGATGCGCTAAAGAAAACCCCAGATGTCGGTGATATTACGGCTGAATGGATTCTGGATTTCTTCCAGGCACCGCATAACCTGGAAGTACTGGATCGTCTATTGGCAGCGGGTATTCACTGGGATGCACCAATTGCGCCAACACG
This sequence comes from Acinetobacter sp. VT 511, assembly GCF_001077515.1. Lineage (NCBI taxonomy): Bacteria > Pseudomonadati > Pseudomonadota > Gammaproteobacteria > Moraxellales > Moraxellaceae > Acinetobacter > Acinetobacter sp. VT 511. The sequence continues at coordinate 39,597 of NZ_LFRE01000037.1, forward strand.
TCAGCCTTTGAATGGCGAAAGCTGGGTGGTAACTGGAACTTTAAGCTCTATGGGGCGTGATGAAGCAACTCAATTGCTGCAAGCTTTAGGCGCACGTGTGAGTGGCAGTGTGTCGAGTAAAACCAAATGTGTGGTTGCAGGTGAGAAAGCTGGTTCGAAGCTGGATAAGGCAGAAAAGCTCGGCGTGCCAGTATTAAATGAAGAACAGTTTATTGCCTTAATGAAAGAGCATGGTTAACTTCCTGCTTAATCGATCTTAAGCATGAATTAAAAAAGACATCCTCGGATGTCTTTTTTAATGGCTTGATTGGGTTGGGCTCGTCATTATGAACTGAATTCACGTACAATATTGATCTATTGACAGGTATTGAGCCTGTCTCATCAGATGATTCTGTTCTCCCGTTGATGATTGGCATACACATGGCGCAAGCAAAGAAAACTTTTCCGCAACAAAAATCGGAATTACATGTACGAAATCTGCATCGCAGTCGTTACGATTTCCCTCAGTTAATGAAGACTTGTCCGGAACTTACGCCTTTTGTTAGCCTAAATAAATATAATGATCTTTCAGTCGATTTTTCTGATCCACACGCTGTGAAAATGCTCAATAAAGCATTGCTCAAGCACTTTTATGACATTCAATATTGGGATATTCCTCAAGATTTTCTCTGTCCGCCTATTCCGGGTAGAGCCGACTATATTCACTATCTGGCTGACTTGTTAAGTGCCAATCATCAAGGTCAGATTCCAACAGGACCTGCAGTTCAAGTCTTAGATATTGGGGTTGGTGCGAACTGTATTTATCCAATCATTGGTCATCGTAGCTATGGTTGGAAATTTGTCGGCTCAGACATTCATTCTGCATCCGTTAAAAGTGCTCAATTTATTGTCGAGGCGAATCCAAATCTACATAAAGGGATTCAGATTCGATTGCAGAAGAACTCAAGCAATATTTTCAACGGTGTGATTAAACCTACAGACCGTTTTGATTTGACGATGTGTAACCCACCATTTCATGCCTCGCAAGATGAAGCAAATGCCACAGCAACACAAAAATTAAGAAAACTCGGCAAGCCGGCTGATGGGACAAAGGTGGTGTTAAACTTTGGTGGTCAAAAAAATGAACTCTGGTGTGACGGTGGTGAAGAACGCTTTGTCTGCCAAATGGTACAAGAGAGCATGCAGTTTGCTGAGCAATGTCTTTGGTTTAGCACACTCGTTTCTAAGAAAACCACATTGCCTGTGCTTTTAAATGCATTGCGTAAGAGCGGAGCAGTAGATGTGAAAACCATTAAAATGACGCAGGGGCAAAAAGAAAGTCGTTTTGTCGCTTGGACTTTTTTAGATTCAAAGCAACAACAAGCATGGAGAAATGCACGTTGGACTTCAGCTTAAGCTTATTTTCGCTGAGGATGAGTGAGCTTGTCGGTGCATGACGAAGATTTGGCTTGTTTATAGCAATGAATAAGCTCAATTTTGCTTATATGATAACCTGATGCCGATGCACTCAGCGTTTCTGATTTGATACGCATGCAGTTCAATGAATATAGGCCACAATGATTTTGAATCTAGTTACAAAAAACCAATACATTATAAAAGTACTTTGATCTTGTTCATCTAAGCTGAGTACTGAGTGCAAGGTATTGTTTTATAAATGGGAATTTATTCAACTAAAACTGTAAATGAAAGTACTTCTCATTTTAATTATTTAAAAATCATATATTTACGTAAATTTTATTTTGCAAATCCAGATGATTTTCTCCATAATAACTCCATAAAGGTAGGGAGTTATAAAAATGCGTGGTAATCCAGAAGTCGTAGATTATTTGAATATGTTGATCGGTGGCGAACTGGCTGCTCGCGACCAATACCTGATCCACTCTCGTATGTACGAAGATTGGGGCCTGACCAAAATCTTTGAACGTATTGATCATGAAATGCAGGAAGAAGCACAGCATGCGGATGCGATTATTCGCCGTGTTCTGTTCCTGGAAGGTACACCGAACATGACCCGCGATGAGGTAGAAATCGGTGAAGATGTGGTGAGCTGTCTGAAAGCTGACCTGAAACTGGAATATGAAGTTCGTCAAAAACTGGCAACAGGCGTGAAACTGTGTGAAGAGAAGGGTGACTACGTGACGCGTGACATGTTACGTCAGCAAATGTCAGATACAGAAGAGGATCATACTTACTGGCTTGAAAAGCAACTACGTTTAATTGAGCTGATTGGTCTGCAAAATTATATTCAGTCCCAGATGTAAGATTTGCAAAATCCCGCCAGTTGAGCGGGATTTTTTAACATCGAATTTTCAAGGATTTTAATAACATGTGTATGGTTTTTTGATCCTCAGCTGAAAACTCACTCATGTTAATATTAAATTCTTGCTGATCAGTTTTAAGTTTAAATAGATGAATGTCGGGGTTGTGTGGTGGAATTAAAATATACTGAATTTTAGTACGGGCATTCAGTGGAAAGATTTGACCGATTTTCATATAACCCAAAGACCAATAAATTTGATCTGCATCTATCTCCAGTTTCTTGAACTTGCTGAGTCCATAAAGTGCTAAATAGGCCATCATTATGATCAAGGTGATAATACTGATGTAGTGATCAGTATATTGAGCAGGTTGATAAAAAACAGCCGAGAACCACTGACTTAGTATTGCAAGCTTAAAGTTCCAGTCCTGATCAGTGATTCGCAGATAATAGCTGAATTGAAAAAGCAGATAACTTATCAAGATATAAGTTAAGAATAGAAAGGGATGTAATGAGCTTTGACAGTAGAAGGATCTTTTCATATTGTTATTTTTAGAGCTAAAAAAACCAGGCAACTGCCTGGTTTTTATCTTAGCTAAGGCTTAGAACTTGTTAAAGCCTTTGTTCACGCCATAAGGACGACGTGATGTGTTTTCATCACGTTCTTCACGTCGGCCAAAACCTGATTCAGGACGATTGTCACGGCGTACAAACTGAGTACCATTCTGGTTTTCACGACGACCAAAGCCCTGATCATCGCGACGTTCACGGTTGTTGTATTGTGGCTGCTGCTCATCGGTATCACGGCGTTGCTGACGCAGGTAACCACCACGGCGCGCTGCCATTGGTTTTTCCTGCATACGTTCGTTACGACGTTTCGCCATGCCGAATAAGCCGGTACCTTGACGCGGTTTCAGCTCAACTGATTTGGTCAGGTTGTCGATATCCTGTTTATCCAGCTCGATCCAGCGACCTGTACGAAGTTCACGTGGCAGAATCACGGTACCGTAACGGGTACGTAATAAACGGCTGACTTTCAGGCCTTGTGATTCAAAGATACGACGAACCTCACGGTTACGACCTTCTTTCACGACAACTTGATACCAACGGTTAATCCCGTCACCACCCAGTTCAGAGAATGATTCAAACTTCGCAGGACCATCATCTAGCACCACGCCTTTGAGCATGTTGTTTTTCAGTTGTGGAGTCACTTCACCCATGACACGAACCGCATATTCACGTTCGATTTCATTGGATGGGTGCATTAAACGATTCGCCAGTTCACCGTCATTTGTGAACAGTAACAGACCGGTCGAGTTAATATCGAGACGGCCGACCATGACCCAGCGATCGCCTTGAATTGATGGCAGGTTGTCAAATACTGTTGGACGCTGTTCAGGATCGTTACGTGAACAGATTTCACCTTCTGGCTTATAGTAAATCAGTACACGACGACGGATTTCGTCTTCAATCTGGAACTGCACTTTACGACCATCGATGCGAAGCTCATCACCTGGTTCGATACGCTCACCCACTTGGGCAACTTGCCCATTCACACTTACACGACCAGCGGCAATGACTTCTTCCATATAACGGCGAGAACCCAAACCAACACGTGCAAGCACCTTTTGCAATTTTTCACTCATGACAGCATAACCTTAGAAATAATTATCAACAGTTCACCTATTTATGACTTCGGTGCATTTGCATCGAGGGTCATAAAAGCTTCCTTGGCATCCTGCAGGGGAGGCAATTGGCCTAAACTGGTTAAGCCAAACGCATTTAAAAATTGTGGCGTTGTCACTAACAACGCAGGTCTTCCAGGGAGTTCACGAAAACCAGATTCTTTAATCCAGTTCCAGTCAAACAGCGAACGCAAAATCTGACTGTTATTTGTGACACCACGAATTTGTTCTATATCTGCCCGAGTCACCGGCTGGTGATAGGCAATTACGGCCAAAGTTTCAAGTAATGAAGGAGACAAGCGCGCTGGTCGCTCGGGCCATGTCTGAGCAATAATATTACGATACTTCGCACGTACTTGAAAACGGAAACCTTGAGCAGTTTCAATCAGTTCAATTGAGCGGCCATGCATCAGCATAGATAGTTGCTGTAGGTACTGACGTAATTCCTGCTTGGTATATCGATCCTGAAAAGCTTCTTTTAGACGTCCCAGAGACACCGCTGAATCACTCGCAAAGATAATCGCTTCCAGCTGCATTAGAACATCATGCAGATTATCTTCCGCTGTAAGGATTGAGCTATGGTCAATGGTCATAAAGGTGCTCCCTGAATTGCGAGCGGGGCTTCAACGCCTGTAGCAATAATCTGAATTTTTTGTTGACGTGTCAGTTCCAGAACCGCCATAAAGGTGACGACCATGCCCATCCGGCCTTGGCTTGGTTTGAGTAAATCTGCAAAAGAAAGCACTTCACCAGTTTCCAGGCAGCTTTCAATATAGGCAATGCGTTCTTCAAGTAGAACCGGTTCCTGTTGCACCTGATGAATCACCGGCTCAGGACGGTTAAAGATACACAGCAGGGCATCACGCAGCAGATCGATATTGTGGCCTTCATTCGGTTGAATGAACTCGCCCAGACTGACATTGGTCTCAAACGTATCACGTTCAAGCACACTCATTTGGTTCAGACGTTCTGCGGCCTGTTTAATGCGTAAATAATTTTCCAGACGATCGATCAATTCCTGTTTCGGATCTTGTTCCGTCGCAGAAATACTTTTGGGTTTTGGAAGAAGTAAGCGGGATTTGAGGTCCGCTAATAATGCCGCCATTACCATATAGTCTGCGGTCAGCTCAATATTGAGTGACTTCATCGCATCCATATAGGACAAGTATTGGGCAGCAATCGGCGCAATGTCGACTTGCAGCAAGTCAAAGCCATTTTTTTGGATCAGGTAAATTAAAAAGTCGAGCGGGCCTTCGAAATGCTCTAACAGGATTTCAAACGCTGAAGGAGGAATGTAAAGATCCTCAGGAATCGTCTCCTGCCATTCATCCAGTACACGGATGTGTGGAGTAGGTTCCATCATATTATGGATGCTTTGATTCATATACAGTTGTTGGCCACGCGAATTTTCAAAGGCATGAAGGCTGATTCTTCGATCTCACATCGAAAGAAAAAGCATGTAAAAAGTTGATCTTAGTGTACTCGAAAAATACCTCTAAATAAATTGGATATGGAGTTAGATACAAAAAAACAGTAGCTTTTACGGCTATTCTTCGGTTTTTGATCATCTCAAATACAGGGATGCCTTTCTGAATTAAGGGTTCAGAGAAATAAGGTTAAGCTCCAGTTGAGTTTGCAACCCTTAAGATCGATCATGAGCAATGACAAATATTAAAAATTAGATCAGGAAAAATCATTCTTTAGCAGTAATTAAAAAGTAAAAGTTTTAAAAATAAACCTTAAAAACAGATATCTATCGTTCAAAAAGTATTCTAATATCTCAGAAAAATATACTGATGAATAAAACAACTAAAAACAGGACGGGTGATCAATATGCCTATTATGCTGGTACTTATTGCCGTGATTGGCTTGGGGTATTTTGGGGTTATCCCAAATATGAAATGATGCAACTTGAAGACCAAACACGTCAGCAGCTTCAATCAGGTAGATTTGCCGATTTAGAAGCGAAGTATCAACCCATACTTCAAAGAGAAAAGGTAGAGCTTACGATTCTGGATCAGTATCCAAATATTCGCTTTTATACATGCTGGCTTGAAAATGAAAATAAAAAACTTTCTGTAAAGAGTGAACAGAATGTGAAAAACATAGCCTGTGATTCTGTTGAGGCTTTTCAAAACTTTGATTACAAGTCTCGAACTGCAGTCTTAAATGTGATTGAAGAAGATCAAATTGTTTTTCATATGAATGTCAAAAATAAATTTGGTACAGACATGATGCAACATCAGCAAAAGCTGTTGGATTGTCCAAGTTTTTTTACAAGTGAGAGCATTAAAAGCTGGGGAAGAATATATCCCACCACCTCAAAAAAATACCCCAGTAGACATGGTTGCACTTGCTGCATCGGTTTCGGAAGAGGCTGCGCAACCTTTAAGTTAAAATCCTACGGATAAAAATATGAATATAAAATTTGTTGTTGTTGGCCTTTTAGTGATTGCCGGACTATTTTTCGGAACTGAAAAGTATTGGGAGCATAAGTTTCAACAGCAGGCACGAGATAATCTAAAACAGGTACACATGGATGCACAGACTCAACAGCGACTGGAAAATAGTGGTCTGCCCATCTCTGGAGATATACTGAATCAGTATCCGAATATTATTACCTATATGAAACTCACCACTTTCACGGATAATCAATTACCGACAGAAATCCAAAGCCATGTATGACAACTTGGTTGTATGCAGGTTGACCAGTTACAAGGTCAAGAGCCAGATTTGGTAAAAGCCTATATAGCGGTTCTTGAAGAAGATCAGGTTTCATCCAGCTATACCATTCAAAATAAATTTGGCAAGGCTGTGTTTGAGCATAAACAGATACTAGCAGATTGCCCGAATTTTATGACTTTGCGTCAGTTATAAATATGTTGTGGTCCTACTGCTTTAACGCATATTCAATTATTCGCTGGCAGGTGTCTGCTAGACAGAGATTATTTGTTGAATAAATGTTCAGCAGTTTTCTTGTCATCGCAACTTCAAGAAAATACTGGTACTCAATATTGTCGATATTCAGACTTAAGACAGGCTTAGAATTCTTTTCGATAGAAATTGCCTTAGATTCTAATGTCCAAGGCCGTTTGACATAGATCAGATGATTGGCAGGAAGTTCATTCAAGTTTAGCAGGAGATAAAACAGATTCACTTTATTTCCTCCTGAAACTGAATTAAAACGTTTTAATTATTCAAAAGCACTTACATCACCGATACCACGGCGAATCACTTCAGGCTGATCACCCGATAAATCCACGATAGAAGTTGTGCTTAATGTACCTAGGCCACTATCAATAAATACATCGATGCGTTTGCCGAGCTGCATTTCAATCTCGTATGGATCATCCATTGGATCAGTCTGATCTGGCAGGATCAGGGTTGAGGTTAATAGGGGTTCACCCAGTTCTTGAAGCAGCATCTTACACACGGGATTGCTGGGGATACGTAAACCGATGGTTTTTTTCTTCGGATGCATTAAACGTTTAGGTACTTCACTGGTGGCTGGCAGAATAAAAGTAGTGACAGCAGGCGTATTATTTTTCAGTAAACGATATACGGCATTGTCCACTTTGGCATAGGTCGCAATGTCCGACAAGTCACAGCAGAAAATGGCATATTGGTGCTTAGGGCCTAGACCACGAATCTGGGCAATGCGCTCCATGGCATTTTTATTTCCGATCTGGCAACCAATTGCATAAGCGGCATCAGTCGGATAAACAATTACATCGCCGGCACGGATACGTTCCACGGCCTGACTGATCAAACGTGGTTGGGGATTATCTGGGTGTACGCGTAAATGCAACATAAACTCTGTCTCCGATCCTGTGCTGACTTTATTATGAGATTGCCTGCGACGGACATGCAATCTCAATAACGATAAATTTGTATAATTTAATCAAGCATTTCACGAATAAATTCGTCGGATTGTAAACTTTTGCCATTCCGTGTACAGGCACAGATACAATCAATAAAACGTTTTGCATCACGCGGTAGTTTGGCTTCACCGCTAAAATAACGCTGTACCTGTGCATAGACATTATCTTTAAAGCTGCTTCCATTGCCGCCTTCACCGGTCAGGTTGTCTAAAGACACGCGAAATTTACGCCCAAAGGCTTTGGCAAACATCCATTCAATCGCCTGGGGCTTGACTTCTACCTGTTCAAATAAAGCTTGCTGTTCCTGGGTGCGGCCATCTGGCGCATACCAGTAGCCCAGATCTGGCAATAGACGACGCTTGTCACCTGCAATGGTCCAGTGGCTGATCTCATGCAGGGCACTATTGAAAAAACCATGCGCAAATTGAATGCGGGCAGGGGTATCTTCAGTAGCCGGGAAATATTCTGGTTCAAAATCACCACGGACTAATGTGACATTTAGGTGGGAAAACCAGTGATTAAAGTGTAAGATGAGCCAATCAACCTGTTCTGCTTCTGACGATACATTCGCCCACGGTAAGCGTTGCACTTGCTGTAGTGAGCTGTCAGAATCCAGAGTTGAAAGTGTGCTAACGAGTGATGAAACATTCACTTCTGTTTGCGGCTGCAACAGATGCATGACTGAAATTACCCAATTGGTCTGTCTAAAAATAAGTACAAAATTGTATCTTAATCTTTGACAGAGTTCTGATGAATTTGTAGAATTGCCGCCTTAATTATGTCAGCAAATACCTTTCCGGCACAGATTGAGCCGTTTAAATGGGCTGAACAGGGCTTTAAATGGTCAGGTCAACTGCCTTTATCCCGCTTTGTTCGTATTGCTCGTGAAGCTGTTGGATCAATTGATGATCAATTGATTAACATAGACTGTAAGCTATCAATGGATGCTTATCATCGCATTGTGTGGCTAGATGGCCATGTTGAAACGAAAGTTCCAATGGAATGCCAGCGTTGTCTGGAAACCGTTGAGATTGAACTCGTTTCAGATTTTCATCTTGCCCTTGTGGATGACGAATCACTGATAGAGCGCTTGGATGAGGATGCTGATTTCATCGTCTTAGGTGAAAGTGAAGCAACGACGAAAGGTTCATATGATGCACCTGCCACCGCTGATTTACTGGCACTCATAGAAGATGAATTGTTATTGTTGATGCCGTTGTCTCCTAAGCATGATGTTTGTGAGCATAAGCACCAACCCGCTCAAGAAGAAGTTGTTGAAGAAAAACGGGACAATCCGTTTGAAGTTTTGGCAGCTTTGAAGGGTAAACTTAACTAATTTTTGTGTTATACTTATACGTATAAGACAATCGAATTTGTTCTGATCCATTTTTTCGATATTTGTAAGGAGCCATCATGGCCGTTCAGCAAAACCGTAAAAGTCGCTCTCGCCGTGACATGCGCCGTTCACATGACGCTTTAACTGAGAATGCATTAACTGTAGACCAAGCTACTGGTGAAACTCATCGTCGTCACCACGTATCTAAAGATGGTATCTACCGTGGTCGTCAATTATTCGCTAAAGCATCTGCTGAATAATTAATGATGTATTAAGCGTCAAGCTTGATAGAAAAAATGGGAGCGTTAAGCTCCCTTTTTTTTGTCTGTCACTTTTAGGCGCTTTAATAAAGTCGGGCTTTTTGTTGTATTTGGCAATTACCCCAGCCAAAATTACGTGCTAAATTGCGCTCCACAATGAGTTAGGTGGTATTTAGCTGTTAATTTTCATCAATTCTGTGAAGATTAGCGCCTCTTAATTGAAAGGATTTTATTATGTCTGCTAAACAACTCGAGCAAGCAGCTCAGGCAACCAAAACTGCATTTGTATTCCCAGGTCAGGGATCGCAGAAGGCGGGCATGCTCGCTGAACTGGCTGAGCAGTTTAGTAGTGTAGGTGACACATTTGCCGAGGCATCTGAAGCAGTAGGCTTCGATCTGTGGCAGATTGCACAAAGTGGTGAAGGTCTGAATCAGACTGAATTTACTCAACCGGTCCTTCTGACTGCATCGATTGCATTATGGCGTGTATGGCTGGAACTGGGTGGTGTTGCACCAAAGTATCTGGCTGGCCATTCTTTAGGTGAATACAGTGCGCTGGTTGCATCTGGTGCGTTAAGCCTGGGTGATGCAGTGAAACTGGTCAACCTGCGCGGTAAGCTGATGCAAGATGCAGTCCCACAAGGTGTCGGTGCAATGGCGGCAATTCTAGGGCTGGAAGATGCTCAGGTGGTTGAACTTTGTGCACAGGCAACAGCAGCCGGTGAAGGTTCGGTTGAAGCAGCCAACTACAATGCCAAAGGTCAAGTTGTTGTTGCAGGGAACAAAGATCGTGTTGATGCGGTGATTGAGCTGGCAAAAGAAAATGGCGCTAAAGCGATCGCATTGCCCGTATCTGTTCCATCCCACTGTTCACTGATGAAACCTGCCGCTGAACAGTTTGCTACGGCTTTGGAACAAACTGCCATTGAGCTACCACGTATTCCTGTAATACAAAATGTGGGCGCAGAAATTGCAACAGATGTGAATGCATTACGTCAGGCACTGACTGCGCAATTGTATGAATCTGTACAGTGGACCAAAACCCTGCAGTTCCTTCAAGACGAAGGTATTGCATATATCGTGGAATGCGGTCCGGGGAATGTACTTGCCAATATGGCAAAACGTTTACCAAATATCGAAAAAGCACTTCCACTGGATACTCAATCCCGTCTGGAAGATGCATTAAACACCGTATTGGTGGCAGAAGGGAAAATTGCATGACACAGGAACGTAAAGTTGCCTTGGTGACAGGTGCAAGCCGTGGCATTGGTGCTGCAATTGCACAACAACTCATTCAGGATGGCTACTTTGTAGTAGGAACTGCCACTTCTGAAGCTGGTGCTGAGAAATTATCTGCACAGTTTGCTGAAAATGGCGCAGGTAAAGTCCTTGATGTGCGTGATGGCGCAGCCATTGATGCACTGGTGACTGAAATTGAACAGAACTATGGTCCAGTTCTTGCGTTAGTGAACAATGCTGGTATTACCAAAGATAACCTGTTGCTGCGTATGTCAGAAGATGACTGGGATGATATCCTGAACGTTCATCTGAAAGCCGTTTATCGACTTTCCAAGCGTGTCCTGAAAGGCATGACCAAGGCACGTTTCGGTCGTATCATTAACATCAGTTCTGTAGTGGCGCATTTTGCTAACCCGGGTCAGGCGAACTATTCTGCTGCCAAAGCAGGGATCGAAGCGTTTAGCCGCAGTCTTGCAAAAGAAATGGGTAGCCGTCAAATTACGGTAAACTCTGTGGCACCAGGCTTTATTGCCACTGAGATGACTGAACAGTTAAGTGAAGAAATTCGCAAGAAAATGAGTGATCAAGTGGCATTGAACCGTCTCGGTGATCCACAAGATATCGCAAATGCCGTAAGTTTCTTAGCTTCTGACAAGGCAAGTTACATTACAGGTACTGTAATTCACGTGAATGGTGGTTTATACATGAGCTAAGGGGCTTAAGTATAAACTTTCCAAATTTTTTAGATTCAATTAAACTAACGGCATTAAAAACGCCACAAGCAATGAGGAGAATTCCTGTGAGCGATATCGAACAACGCGTTAAGCAAGCGGTTGCAGAACAACTTGGTATCAAAATCGAAGAGATTAAAAACGAAGCATCTTTCATGGATGACTTGGGTGCTGACTCTCTAGACCTAGTTGAACTGGTAATGTCTTTCGAAAATGACTTCGACATCACAATTCCTGATGAAGATTCTAACGAAATCACAACTGTTCAATCTGCGATCGACTACGTTTCTAAAAAACTTGGTTAATCGTTGATTCTTAGCTCTGCTAAGCCTAAAGACCACCGCAAGGTGGTTTTTTTGTGCCTGTGTTTTTCTTAATGGTAACTTACATTCATTAACAGGAAGCTTACCAATGATTAACTTCTGCTTAGGTGAATTCCGCTATAAACAATAGGGAGATAAAAATCCAGACAACAATAAGGGAGTCTTCCATGGGTATTTTTGATTTTGTAAAAGGTATTGGTAAGAAAAATACCGCAGCGGCAGAACCGCAACAGACACCTGCTGCACAACAAGCACCTGCGGCTGCGCCTAAAGCAGCTCCGGCAGAGCCATCGGCACAAGAAATTGCCAACAAGTTATTGGGTCATGTTAAAAGTTTAGGGTTGCCAATTAAAGGTTTGTCAATTAGCTATAACTCTACTTCTGATCTGGCAACTGTGCGTGGGCAGGTACAAAATCAGACCGATCGTGAAAAAATTATTCTCGCGGTAGGAAATATTGATCATGTGGCCAAAGTGGATGACCAGCTTACGGTGAGCAGCCCTGAACCAGAAAGTAAATTTTACACGGTAAAATCAGGCGACAGTTTGTCAAAAATTTCTAAAGAATTTTATGGCGATGCCAATCAATACAACAAGATTTTTGAAGCCAATCGTCCATTATTAAAAGATGCTGATGATATTTTCCCGGGTCAGGTGCTACGTATTCCTGATTAATATTTTTAAACTTTCAGATTTTTCAGATTAATGGCAAAGCTCCTTTTGGGAGCTTTGTTGTTATTGTGGATAACTAGAGTATTAAATACCGACATCCAGATATAGCGTCTCTTTTACTTCCTCCATCACCACATAACTGTGTGAAGAGGCGGAAGAGGGTAGTTTCTTTAATAGATCGCCCAGCAGGCGGCGATAAGCACTCATCTCTTTCAGGCGCGCTTTGACCAGATAATCAAAATCTCCAGAAATCAAATGGCATTCCAGTACTTCAGGAATTTCACTCAGGTCTCGTGCGACCTGTTCAAATACATCACCGGATTTGGCTGAAAGTTTGATTTCAAGAAAGACCAGTAAATTGCGTTCCAGCTTTTCTGGATTGAGTCGGGCGTAATAGCCCATGATAATGCCATCGCGTTCCAGTCGCTTCACACGCTCAGAGCACGGGGTGGTGGATAGGTTCACCCGAGCTGCCAGCTCGCTAATGGCAATCCGGCCATCGCGTTGCAGGATGTCTAGAATCATGCGATCAATACGGTCAAATTTGCGCATTCATTATTCCCTTAATTTTTTAAAATCACGCGAGAAATCTAGTGGATTCACTGAATATATTACTTTAAAACAGTGAAATTCACTATTGATCCAAAAATATACTAGTTAAATCAACTAGAAGGATTTTGAGGGTAAGGCAATGCGTGTTTTGGTCTTAGGTAGTGGTGTAATTGGTGTGGCAAGTGCCTATTATCTGGCACAGCAGGGTGCAGAAGTTACTGTACTTGACCGTCAGACTGGCCCTGCTGAAGAAACCAGTTTTGGTAATGCAGGCCAAATCTCTCCAGGTTACTCGACACCGTGGGCAGCACCTGGCATTCCATTCAAAGCAGTGAAATGGATGTTTCAGCATCACGCACCCTTGGCGATTAATTTAGATGGCAGCATGTGGCAGTTGAACTGGATGGCGCAAATGCTGAAAAACTGTAATCCAGCCAGCTATGCCATTAATAAAGAACGTATGACCCGTGTGGCTGAATATAGCCGTGACTGTTTACGTGAATTGCGTAAAGAAACCGGGATCAGCTATGAGCATCGTTCCAAAGGTACTTTACAGGTATTTCGTAATGAAGCCCAGTTGGATATGGTGCAACGTGATATCGCTGTATTGCAAGAGTGTGGTGTGCCGCATGAATTATTACTGGGAGCTGATTTGGCAAAAGTTGAACCTGCCTTGGCACACGCTCAAGATAAACTGGTCGGTGGCTTACATTTACCCAATGATGAAACCGGTGATTGCTATCTATTTACCAACGCCTTAGCCAATGTTGCCAAAGAATTGGGAGTACAGTTCAAGTTTAACCAGAATGTGGAACATCTGCTAACTGAGGGCAATGAAATTAAAGGTGTTGTCGTCAATGGTCAGGTATTCACTGCGGACAAATACGTGCTGGCATTTGGTAGTTATTCACGTGATTTCTTGAAACCGTTGCATCTGGATTTACCAGTTTATCCAGTAAAAGGCTATTCACTCACGATTCCAATCGTTGATGCCAATTTTGCGCCGCAATCTACGGTGCTGGATGAGACCTATAAGATTGCCATCACTCGCTTTGACCAGCGCATCCGCGTGGGTGGTATGGCTGAGCTAAGTGGCTTTAACCACAACTTAAAAGATAATCGACGTGCCACTTTGGAAATGGTCACTCAGGAATTGTTCCCGGGTGGTAATTTGGCTGAAGCCAGCTTCTGGACGGGGTTACGTCCAATGACACCAGACAGTACGCCAATTATTGGAAAAACCCGTTTTAAAAACCTGTTCCTGAATACCGGACATGGCACTTTGGGTTGGACCATGGCCTGTGGTTCGGGCAAGTTAATCAGCGATATTGTGCTGGATCATAAAACCGAGATTAGCACGGAAGGGCTGTCACTCGGACGCTATTCACACGCGGCTTAAATTACTGTTTCAAGGAAGAATCTATGCCACGTCCAATTCAAGCTGTAGTGCATTTAGATGCATTGCAGCATAATCTGAATATTGCTAAAGCTTCTGCTCCAAATGCTGAAGTGTATGCTGTGGTCAAAGCCAATGCCTATGGTCATGGCATTGAACGGGTTTATGCGGCATTTCAGTCTGCAGACGGTTTTGCTTTTCTGGATATTGAAGAAGGTAAGCGGCTACGTGCACTGGGATGCAAAAAACCGCTGCTGTTGCTCGAGGGTGTTTTTACGCTAGCGGATTTATTTGCATGTGCAAAGCATGACATGAGCTTTGCTATTCATTCCCGGCATCAAGTGCAATGGCTGAAACAGTTTGCGGAAATAGCACCGGATGCACAGTTTGATGTGTTCTTGAAAATGAACAGCGGCATGAATCGTTTAGGTTTTCAGTCGCATGAATATGCAGATGTTTGGCAACAGTTAAGCCAATTTGAAAATGTGCGCTCAATGACGCATATGACCCATTTTTCCGATGCGGATGGCCAGCGTTTTGGATTGGATGGCATTGAGCATCAAAACCTGATTTTTAGCCAGACCATTCAGGGGCTTGAGGCTAAAACCTCTCTCAGTAATAGTGCGGCCATTCTACGCCATCATCAAAGCTTGCATTCCGATATTGTACGTAGCGGCATCATGCTCTATGGCAGTTCACCAGATTATCCAAGCCATAGTATTCAAGACTGGAATCTCCAACCAAGTATGAGCTTACGCAGTGAAATCATTGCCATTCAAGATATTCAGGCTGGGCAAAGTGTCGGTTATGGGTCCAACTTTGTTGCGGAGCAGGCGATGCGAATTGGTGTTGTGGCTTGTGGTTACGCGGATGGTTATCAGCGTATTAGCCAGACCGGTACACCAGTGCTGGTAGATGGCGTCAGAACCCAGACGATTGGCCGGGTCAGTATGGATATGCTGACAGTTGATCTGACTGAACTTCCTCAAACGAACATTGGTAGTGAAGTAGTGCTCTGGGGGCGGTCGACCCACGGCACAGTGCTGCCCATTGAGGAAGTTGCAGCAGGATCAGGAACAGTGGGCTATGAGTTGATGTGCGGCATTACCGCCCGTGTGCCAGTACAGCTTGAAACCGGAAATTCAA
Source organism: Acinetobacter sp. VT 511 (assembly GCF_001077515.1). NCBI lineage: Bacteria > Pseudomonadati > Pseudomonadota > Gammaproteobacteria > Moraxellales > Moraxellaceae > Acinetobacter > Acinetobacter sp. VT 511. The sequence continues at coordinate 55,074 of NZ_LFRE01000037.1, forward strand.
TATTGACCCATTAACGGAAAAAATGGAGAGGAAAATTTATGATGGAACATAGCGATATTCAACGTATCCGCAGCAATCAGGTGATGAGTGCTGCCACTATTCACAACAAGACCGTGTATTTATCAGGGCAGGTACCAACACGTACCGATCTGGATATACACGGACAGACCTTGGAGGTCTTCGCCAAGATTGAAGAATTGCTTGCGCTGGCAAATACTGATAAAAGCCGGTTGCTTTCGGCGCAATTATTTATCAAGCATTTAGCTGACTTTAGCAACGTAAACCAACTCTGGGTGGAATGGCTGCAAGGTCATGATACTCCGGCACGTGCCACCATTCAGGCGGATCTGGTCAATCCAGACTGGCTGATTGAAATTGCAGTGATTGCAGCACAGCCTTAAGAGCCTCTGATATTTGAGATCTCCCAACTTAATTTTGTAACAACATCAGACCCGATCATTTAACTTTTTAAATGAAACTGCATCTGAATCAGGATTTCAGGAGGAAATCTGATCAGGTGGGCAAGGGCCTGAGGCGAAAAAGGAACTGAAGATGAATACTATACCCTCTAGAGATGACGCAGCGCCGTCGCAACATGAGCTACAACGCAAGTTATCTAATCGGCATTTACAGCTGATTGCCATTGGTGGCTGTATCGGTACCGGCCTGTTTATGGGTTCGGGTAAGACTATCGCCTTGGCTGGTCCTTCGATCCTGCTGATCTATATGATCATTGGCGGGATGTTTTTCTTTTTAATGCGTGCTCTTGGTGAAATGCTGCTGTCGAATCTGCAGTACAAGTCTTTTATTGATATGGCGCATGATCTGATTGGTCCGGGTGCAGGCTATTACATTGGCTGGTCGTACTGGTTGGGCTGGGTTCTGGTTGGTATTGCCGATCTGGCTGCGATTATTAACTACCTGAATTTCTGGTTACCCGAAGGTACAGCCTTTACCCCGACGGGACAGGCGCTGATCAGCGCTGCCTGTGTACTCTTGATTCTAGGTATTAACCTGGTGACAGTAAAACTCTTCGGTGAGATTGAATTCTGGTTTGCCCTGATCAAGATTCTGGCAATTATTGGCCTGATTTTTGTCGGTGGTTATATGGTCTTTAGTGGTTTTCAGGCGCCAAGCGGTGCGACGGCCAGCTTTAGTCATGTCTGGTCAGATGGGTTATTTCCGAAAGGTGTGACGGGCTTTCTGGCGGGTTTCCAGATCGCGATGTTTGCTTTTGTGGGGGTGGAGCTGCTAGGTACCATGGCAGCTGAAACCAAAGATCCGGAAAAGAATTTACCTAAAGCAGTCAATGCGATTCCAACCCGTATCATTCTGTTCTACGTGTTGTCATTGCTGGTGATTATGGCCGTCACGCCATGGAGCCAGATTCCTGCAGATCAGAGCCCATTCGTTAGCCTGTTCTTATATGCGGGGATTCCAACGTCCGCCATTATCATGAACTTTGTGGTCTTGTCCTCCGTGATGTCTTCGATGAATAGTGGGGTGTTCTCCACCAGTCGGATGCTGTTTGGCCTGGCACGAGGTGGTCAGGCACCACAAGCCTTGGCACAACTGTCGAGCCGTGCAGTACCGGCGAAAGGTCTGATGTTCTCCTGTACTTTTATTCTGCTGGGTGCAGCATTCCAGTATTTTGTACCGAATACGATGGAAGCCTTTACCTTGGCGAGCTCACTGTGTGTGATCCTGTTTATCAGTATCTGGAGCATCATTATGGTGTGCTATATCCGCTACCGTAAGCAGCAACCGGAAAAACATACTGCTTCGACTTTTAAAATGCCGGGCGGTGTATGGATGTCTTATATCGTGCTGGCATTCCTGTTCTTTGCTTTGGTGATTTTGAGTCTGGAACCAGATACCTTGAAAGCCTTGATGATCAGTCCGTTATGGCTGTTAATTCTGGCGGTGACCTATCGTGTGCTGTATTTGCCAAGAGTTCGTAAGCTTCAGGTAGAGATGTAAATTTTAGAATCTAAGACATAAAAAAATCCCCGAATGATCGGGGATTTTTTTATTGAGTAGCTAAACTAGAAGGTAGGTTTAACCACCACCAGAATCACCACTGCAAATAACAGCAGGGTTGGCATCTCATTAAAATAACGCCAAAACTTGTGTGACTTGTAATGGGCATTATCAATCAGCTTCTTGCGGTAATAACCACAGACCAGATGGTAAATCACCAATAAGCCGACCAGGCCGACTTTAAGGTAGAACCATAAGGCTTCATGGTAATGACGCGTTGCATCACCCCAATCCACCAGAAAGTGTGCTGTAATCAGGGTGGCCAGCATTGCTGGCCACATGATGCCACGGTACAGCTTACGCTCCATGACTTCAAAGCGTTGATGACTCACGGTATCTTCGCTCATGGCATGATAAACATATAAACGTGGCAAGTAGAACAAAGCCGCGAACCAGCAAACCACTGCAATAATATGTAATGCTTTTACCCAAAGGAAAGCATCAGAAGGAGCATCCATCAAGTCACCCTAAATTGGGCAGCTTAGCCTTCCCATTTTTTGAAGATGAGACAAGCATTTACGCCGCCGAAACCGAAACTGTTACTCATCACAGTATTCAATTTTGCGTCACGTTTTTCAAGCACGATATCAAACGGTTTCGCACCTTCATCCAGCTCAGTCACGTTGATGTTTGGCGCAATAAAATCATTTTGCATCATCAGAACTGAATAAATTGCTTCTTGAACACCAGCAGCACCTAGGCTGTGACCTGTCATAGACTTGGTCGAGCTAAGTGAAGGAACTTGGCCTTCACCAAACGCACGTTCCATTGCCTTAAGTTCTGTAATGTCGCCTGCTGGAGTAGAGGTACCATGCGTATTTACATAGTCAATCTTGTCTACACCATGCTGTTTTGCTTCTTCTAAAGCCATCAATACACAACGCGTTGCACCTTCACCACTTGGCGCAACCATATCGGCACCATCAGAGTTCGCTGCATAAGCTACGACTTCCGCAAGAATATTGGCACCACGTGCTTGAGCGTGTTCAAGGGATTCAAGCACCACGAAACCGCCACCGCCAGCAATCACGAAACCGTCACGGTCTGCTGAATATGGACGAGATGCAGTTTCAGGTGTGTCATTGTATTTCGAACACAGTGCACCCATCGCATCAAACAGCAAGCTTTGAGACCAGTGATCTTCTTCACCGCCACCGGCAAGCATCAAGTCCTGTTTACCCAATTGAATCAGGTTATAGGCATAACCAATCGCATCAGCAGAAGTTGCGCATGCGCTGGTAATTGAGTGAGCAATACCTTGAAGTTTAAGCGCTACACCAACGTTAGCTGTAATGGTATTTGACATATTGCGGGGTACGAAGAACGGGCCAATTTTACGTGCACCTTTTTCTTCGAGTAATTTCGCCATTTCTATTACAGATGCTGTTGAGTTACCGCCTGAGCCGCCTGCAATACCATAGCGTGGGTTGCCCGCCAGATCTTCCGGTTTCAGACCAGCATGCTCAACCGCTGCAATTGCCGAATTGTAGGCATACATGGCACAAACACCCATAAAGCGTTTGAGACGACGGTCGATATTGTCAAAATCCTGCTCAGCAGCCGCGCTGACATGACTTTTAAAGTTCAGTTCAGCATAGACTGGATTTAAACGTGTGCCTGAAATCCCGTTTTGTAAAGAGTGAGTTACATCTTCCAATGTATTTCCGATGCATGAGTTAATACCCATACCAGTGATGACAACACGTTTCATCTACAGATCCTTATAGTTCATCTTTATGGTCAGGGGAGATATTTAGCGTTTTCATCAAACGTTAAATATGATGCTGACCCATTGTTCACAATGAGGAACATCATAACAGAAAGATTTTTGAAATCTTATGGCAAATGTTATGCCCAGTACGTTGTACATTCGAATAGAGATTCCTACACAGAGGGATTACTAAATGAAACAGAATAAGGTTGAGATAAACGCTGCTAGCACCTAGTATTTATACAAAATACAAGCACGTGCACGCTGAGGTAAGGAATGACAAATACCAATAATAAACAATCAAATGGCTTCATCTCCAGTGCGTTTGGAGTGGCGAAAAAGTTCAGTACAACAGGTTTGGATCTATTCAACCATGTTGCACCTGATTCGGTTTCGAAGGTCACACAAGCACTGAATGTAGATAAGGTGGTCAATGGCGAAGCTCAAGCCAAGAGTCCATTTGAATCAAAAAAATACGACAATCCACAGGAGATGTTACGTGAACATCTACCAAGTGTATCGCGCCAGTTGTTTGGCCGTCATTTCAATACAGTGAATAATGTTACGCATTTTATTTCGCCCAAGTTTAGCGAAAAAGTGTCCGATTATTTCTTTGATCATCTAAATCAGTTTACCAATGACATCAGTTCAGTAGATGCCGTTCTCGATGAAGCGGGGGTGCGTGATCTGGAGGAGCTCACCCAAGATGTTGATCGTTCTAAGCGTATTTCTCAAGCGTTCGGTGAACAGAATAAATGGATTGCTGCAGTTCAAGGTGCATTCTCCGGGGCAACTGGGGTAATTGGTACAGCAGTGGATATTCCTGCATCTTTGGTGCTGGCGCTGCGTACTATTTATCAAGTCGGCCGTTCTTATGGCTTTGATTTAAGTAAAGAAGAAGATCAGGATATCGTGCAGCATATCTTCCGTCAGATTGATCTGAGTCTGATTGCAGAAAAGCAAACTGTATTGTTGGGCTTAAGAGCGCTAGGTGCTACTTTAAAAACCCATGACATTTCCCAGCTGCAAGCCATGTTGGGTTCAAGTAATGATACTGAGCTGCTACGCAAATTCCTGCATCAGGAAGATAGTCAATCGAAATGGGAATGGATAAATCATATACCGAAAGTTTCCCTGATTGAACAACTATCTAAATTGGTACCGTTAGCGGGTGCTGGGGTAGGCGCAGTATACAGTCGCCGTTTTGTCGAGGATGTTAATCAGAAAGCACAGGATGTGTTCTCGAATGCACGTCAATATCTGCTACAGCATCGTGACAGCTCTGCCTCTGTTTTAGAGGCTTATGAAAAATCTAAAGCATTGCTGCAACAGGCTGCACCAAAACTACTGGAAAATATCAAGAAAAATGGTCATACCGGGGATGAGTTAATTTTAGATAAAGAGATTCCGATTGAAGGAAATGATCATATTACTCAGGTAAAAGTGCTGAAAAAGACAGATTCTCAAGTCACAGAGGAAGTAAAAGATGAAGAGGTCAGTGAAGGCTTGGATTCATTAGCCGATAAGTTGGTAGAACCGGTTGCGGATAAGCATGTACAGCAACCAGCACTGAGTGAGCCGGCACCTGAAGATATCGAAGATACGCTTGCACAGGCAGAAGCTGAGGGCGATGTCACAGACGAGGCCGAAGTCGCTGCCGCTGATACTGAAAATGATCAGAGCGAAGCAGGCATGGAAGCTACACAGCAAAAGCCAAAAAAAGCGACAAAATCTTCTGCTAAAAAATCAACAGAAGATGTTACAAAAGATGCAGATTAATCTGCAAGAAAAATAGTAAAGATATGAAAGTACTAAGCAATTGTAAGCAAGAGCGGATGTGGATTTGCCTGCTTCTATCATGTTGACCAATTTTGCATCTTGACTTACAATTGCATGCCCTCAAAAAGTAGTAGTTTTTGGGGCTTTTTATTAACGGGAGAATTGCCAAATGGCAACAACAAATCAGTTGATCCGTAAGGGTCGTACGACTTTGATTGAAAAATCTAAAGTTCCTGCGTTGAAGGCTTGTCCACAGCGCCGTGGTGTTTGTACACGTGTTTACACAACTACACCTAAAAAACCTAACTCAGCAATGCGTAAAGTTTGCCGTGTTCGCTTAACTTCAGGTTTTGAAGTTTCTAGAGTGTTGTTCTTATCCGTGGTGGTCGTGTTAAAGACTTACCAGGTGTACGTTACCATACCGTTCGTGGTTCTTTAGACTGTGCTGGTGTTAAAGATCGTAACCAGTCTCGTTCTAAATACGGTACTAAACGTCCTAAGAAATAATTGATCTTTCGAGATTAACTTCTTAGTTCGCTAGAACTGCAATCCTTTATCGTCTCGCTTGTCTGATTTCTGCATTTAATTTTGTGAAATTCAAGCGACGTGTAGTAAGGCCAGCGAATGCACATGACACTTTGTGCTAATGCTGGATAAACCTGAAGTGTCATATTTATAGGTAGTTTAAAATGCCAAGACGTCGCGTAGTCGCTGCTCGTGAAATCCTTCCGGATCCGAAATTCAGTAGCCAAACAATCGCTAAATTCATGAACCACGTAATGCAAGATGGTAAAAAATCTATTGCTGAAAGTATCGTTTACGGTGCTTTAGACCGCGTTCAAGAAAAATCTAAAGTAGACCCGGTTGAATTTTTCGAGACTACTCTTGAAAAAGTTCGCCCTATGGTCGAAGTAAAAGCACGCCGTGTTGGCGGTGCTACATACCAAGTACCTATGGAAGTGCGCCCATCCCGTCGTACTGCCTTGGCTATGCGTTGGTTAGTAGATGCTGCTGCTAAGCGTTCTGAAAAAACTATGGCTTTACGTCTTGCTGGTGAGTTGCTTGATGCATCTGAAGGTAAAGGCGCAGCGGTTAAAAAACGTGAAGATGTGCACCGTATGGCTGAAGCCAACAAAGCATTCTCTCACTACCGTTTCTAAGCAAATAAAACAGGCCCTTATCAGGACGGTGATGATATGGGTTTCACCCAATTGTCATCAAAGCGCTTTAAGTTGCTAGCAACTTAAAGCGTCCTGTTTTAAACAACAAAATTTAGGAATGCAAGAGATCATGGCTCGTCAAACCCCAATTTCTCGTTACCGTAATATTGGTATTTCTGCGCACATCGATGCGGGTAAGACCACAACTACTGAACGTATCTTGTTCTACACAGGTGTATCTCACAAAATTGGTGAAGTACATGATGGTGCAGCAACAATGGACTGGATGGAGCAAGAGCAAGAACGTGGTATTACCATTACTTCTGCTGCTACCACTACATTCTGGTCAGGTATGTCTAAGCAGTTCCCAGAACACCGTATCAACGTAATTGATACCCCGGGACACGTTGACTTCACAATCGAAGTTGAGCGTTCTATGCGTGTTCTTGATGGTGCATGTATGGTTTACTGTGCTGTAGGTGGTGTACAACCTCAGTCTGAAACTGTATGGCGTCAAGCTAACAAATACCAAGTGCCTCGTTTAGCATTCGTGAACAAGATGGACCGTACTGGTGCAAACTTCTTCCGTGTTGTTGAACAAATGAAAACACGTCTTGGTGCGCACCCTGTACCTGTAGTAATCCCTGTTGGCGCTGAAGAAAACTTCCAAGGCGTTATCGACTTGATCGAAATGAAAGCGATCATTTGGGACGAAGCTTCACAAGGTATGAAGTTCGAGTACGGCGAAATCCCTGCTGATCTTCAAGAAACTGCTGAAGAATGGCGTACAAACATGGTTGAAGCTGCTGCTGAAGCTTCTGAAGAGTTAATGGACGAATACCTGAACAATGGCGATTTGACTAAAGAACAAATCGTTGCTGGTCTACGTGTTCAAACATTGGCTTGTGAAATTCAACCAATGCTTTGTGGTACAGCGTTCAAAAACAAAGGTGTTCAACGTATGTTGGACGCAGTAATTGAATTCTTGCCATCACCGACTGAAGTTAAAGCGATTGAAGGTGTTCTTGACGACAAAGCTGAAACTAAAGCGATTCGTGAAGCATCTGACGAAGCTCCGTTCTCTGCACTTGCGTTCAAAATTATGAACGACAAATTCGTAGGTAACTTAACTTTCGTACGTGTTTACTCTGGTGTTCTTAAACAAGGTGATTCTGTTTATAACCCGGTTAAATCTAAACGTGAACGTATCGGCCGTATCGTGCAAATGCACGCGAACGATCGTCAAGACGTTGAAGAAATCCGTGCTGGTGACATCGCTGCGTGTGTAGGTCTTAAAGACGTAACTACTGGTGATACACTATGTGATGAGAAAAACATCATCACTCTAGAACGTATGGAATTCCCAGAGCCAGTAATTGCATTGGCTGTTGAACCAAAAACTAAAGCTGACCAAGAAAAAATGTCTATCGCTTTAGGTCGTTTGGCTAAGGAAGATCCATCATTCCGCGTTCGTACTGACGAAGAATCTGGTCAAACCATTATTGCTGGTATGGGTGAGCTTCACCTTGACATCATCGTTGACCGTATGAAACGTGAATTCAACGTTGAAGCGAACATTGGTAAACCAATGGTTGCTTACCGCGAAACAATCAAAAAGACTGTTGAGCAAGAAGGTAAGTTCGTACGTCAAACTGGTGGTAAAGGTAAATTCGGTCACGTATACGTACGTTTAGAACCGCTTGATCCTGAAGCTGGTAAAGAATACGAATTCGCTGAAGAAGTTGTAGGTGGTGTAGTACCTAAAGAATTCTTCGGTGCAGTTGACAAAGGTATCCAAGAACGTATGAAGAATGGTGTCCTTGCTGGTTATCCAGTAGTTGGCATCAAAGCGACATTGTTCGATGGTTCTTACCATGATGTCGATTCTGACGAATTATCGTTCAAGATGGCTGGTTCTTATGCCTTCCGTGACGGTTTCATGAAAGCAGATCCTGTTCTTCTTGAACCTATCATGAAAGTTGAAGTAGAAACTCCAGAAGACTACATGGGCGATATCATGGGTGACTTAAACCGTCGTCGTGGTATGGTTCAGGGTATGGACGATCTACCTGGTGGTACTAAAGCAATTAAAGCTGAAGTTCCACTTGCTGAGATGTTCGGTTATGCAACTCATATGCGTTCTATGTCTCAAGGTCGTGCGACTTACTCTATGGAATTTGCTAAATATGCTGAAACTCCACGTAACGTGGCTGAAGGCATCATCGCTAAGTTCCAGTCTGGCGGTAAAAAAGGTGACGGATTGCAACTGTATGTGCGAAGAAATTCGGTGGCCCCTGTGTAATTGTAAGGATAAAAGGGGGAAAGAAAAGTGTAAACATATGATCACACTTTTCACCTTTAATAGAGGAGTCATGACCATGGATACCCTGCATACACACTTTATAAGGCTTGCTGGGGCCGAACAACTTTCATTCAAACTTCATGAACCTGTAGCGGTAACGATTGATAGCCTGTCCGCTGCCTTGTGCTGCACCCCTCGTAATGTGAAATTCATTCTCAGAAAATTGGAGGAACAAGGCTTTATCCATTGGCAGCCTGGGCGTGGTCGTGGACATCATTCGGAGTTAACAATGCTGCGTAGCATGAATGAAGCGTTGGAAGCGAGTTTTACCGAACTTTTGGGTAAAGGCAAAATGAAAGATGCCATTGAACTCATCGGAACCGTTCAGATGGATGATACATTGCGAGAACAGCTCATGCTCTCCCTTCATCAACAGATGGGATTTCACGGCCACGAATACATGCGGGGCCGCATGAAAGATACAAAATCCTATGCTGCACCGTACGCGTTAAATGAAGTGATCAAGGGTGGAGCCATTGGACAGGTTGTGGAATCTTCGGAACCGAATCTGCGCAAAGGTGACCTCGTATCCGGTATGTGGGGCTGGCAACAATATGCCGCAGTGAATACGGCTGATCTTTCGCTAATTGATACCGAAGAAGCACCAATCACGGCTTACCTGGGTGCGCTGGGCCTGACGGGTCTGACGGCTTATTTTGGTATGGAGGACATCGGCAAACCGAAGGACGGCGAAACGGTTGTTGTATCGGGAGCAGCCGGAGCGGTAGGCATGATTGCAGGTCAGATTGGTAAAATTGTGGGAGCACGCGTGGTTGGTATTGCAGGCTCTGATGAAAAATGCGCTTATTTGAAAGAAAAGCTGGGCTTCGATGTGGTGTTGAACTACAAGAAGGAGCAGGATATGTCAGCGGCCATTGAACGGGCTTGCCCGGACGGCGTAGATGTCTACTTTGACAATGTTGGCGGT
>NZ_LFRE01000038.1:0-923 GCF_001077515.1 Acinetobacter sp. VT 511
TGTGATCATGTGCATCGTTCAGTACATTCCCCATATAAATGCGGATGGTTGATCCCTGATCTACCCTCGCCCCTGGTTTGGGTGCCTGATTAATCACGTATTTACCACTGCCAGACTTCGCCAGCATAAAATTCATGTTCAGGTCTTCGTACAGATCTTCAACAGTAGCTCCTGTCAGGTCTGGGACTGTCACGATTTTGGTTTCACCATACTTGTATTCTTTGGCGACCTGATCCTTCCGAACAGGAACATTCATGTAATGCAGCGCATCTTCAAGGATGTTCTGTACAATCGGGGCGGCAACTACACCTCCGAACTGTATTCCTTTGGGATTATCCACTGCGGTATAGACTACAATCTGTGGATCATCTGCCGGTGCAAATCCGATAAAGGATACGATAACCAGGATGGCTATAATTAGGATGCAACTCAACCTAAATCCGAGGAGGCATCTTGTAATGTTCAAAAATGTAAGGGGTTTCAAGACATCCATCATGTTGGCTTTTGTTTTGTTATTCACCTCCATCATGTTGCCCGCAGGTCAGCATGCCAGCGCAGCACCAAGTTTCGCCAAAGGAGCCGATATCAGTTGGGTTCCCGGAATGGAAGCCCAAGGCTACAAATGGAAAGATAAAAACGGCGTACAGCGCGACATCATTGATATTTTGAAAAAAGACTATCAAATCAATTCCGTTCGCATTCGGGTATTCGTTAATCCTTCGAATGATTATGGGAACGCTTACATGAATAAGGATCGTGCGGCTGCACTCGCACAACGTGCCAAGAATGCTGGCATGAGTGTGATGCTTACCCTGCACTACAGCGATTCCTGGGCAGACCCTGGTCAGCAAACTAAACCTGCTGCCTGGAAAAACTATACGTTCCAACAGCTCATGGATGCGGTATGGAACCACACTCGTGAA
>NZ_LFRE01000039.1:0-38389 GCF_001077515.1 Acinetobacter sp. VT 511
ATGTTCTGAGAAGGATCTTTGATGTCACAGGTCTTGCAGTGCACACAGTTGGCTGCATTGATCTGGAAGCGTTTTGAACCATCATCATTTTCCATGATTTCATATACACCCGCCGGGCAGTAGCGCTGAGCTGGCTCATCCCATTTTGGCAGGTTCACATTCACTGGAATTGAAGCATCAGTTAGTTTCAAATGCGCAGGCTGGTTTTCTTCATGCACGGTGTTCGATACAAACACTGAAGACAGACGGTCAAAAGTCAGCTTGCCATCCGGTTTTGGATAGTTCGGCTTGAAGTTCACCGCATCAACAGTTTTCAATGTCTTAAAGTCTGGCACCAGGTCATGCAGGGTAAATGGTACTTTAAACACGTTCTGGTCGATAAAGTTGAATGCACCACCCATCCATTGACCAAACTTATGCATTGCAGGGCCAAAGTTACGCGCGCTATACAGCTCTTCTTTCAGCCAGCTGTTGTTGAACTTGTCTGTATAAGCAGTCAACTCTTTTACGAAGAAATCTTCGCCTTCAGTTACACGTGCAACTGCCAGGTCACCGCCTTTCTCTACACCGGCCTTGATTGCTTCAAATACCGCTTCACCGCAGAGCATGCCTGACTTCATCGCAGTATGTGAGCCTTTGATCTTGGCAAAGTTCAGGAAGCCGGCATCATCACCGATTAAAGAACCACCTGGGAAAGTGAATTTTGGTAGTGAGTTAAAGCCACCTTTGGTCACGGCACGTGCGCCATAAGAAATACGCTTACCACCTTCCAGATACTGCTTGATCAGTGGATGGGTTTTCCAGCGCTGCATTTCCATAAATGGATACATATGTGGGTTTTCATAAGAAAGATCCACGATCATGCCCAGAGTCACCTGGTTATTTTCCGCATGGTATAACCACCAGCCACCTGAAGAACCGGTTTCATTGAGTGGCCAGCCTGCACCATGCATAACCAGACCTGGCTTGTGCTTGGCAGGATCGATTTCCCACAGCTCTTTAATGCCGATACCGTAATGCTGTGGATCTGCATCCTTGTCCAGATTGAATTTCTGGATCAGGCGTTTACCTAAGTGGCCACGGCAGCCTTCAGCAAAAATCGTGTATTTCGCGTGCAGCTCGTAACCTGGAGTGAAGTTATGGGTGGGTTCGCCATCTTTACCAATGCCCATGTCACCCGTCTGGATGCCTTTGACTGAACCATCTTCATGGTAAAGGATTTCAGAGGCAGCAAAGCCTGGGAAGATCGAGACTTCCAGTTCTTCTGCTTTCTGGCCTAACCAGCGCACCACGTTGCCCAGTGAGATGACATAGTTGCCATCGTTATGCATAGTTTTAGGCACCATCCAGTGCGGAGCTTCTTGTGATTTTTCATCAGAGAGCAGGAAGAAGGTTTTGTCCTCGGTCACTGGTACATTGAGAGGCGCACCTTCTTCTTTCCAGTTCGGGAACAGCTCGTTCATGGCACGTGGTTCAAGTACAGCACCAGAAAGAATATGAGCACCGACTTCGGAGCCTTTTTCCACGACACAAACGGACAGATCATTCAGGTTGTTTTCAATTGCAAGCTGACGGATTTTGATCGCAGCAGAAAGACCCGCAGGGCCTGCGCCTACGATGACTACGTCAAACTCCATCGATTCACGTTCGATGTGCTCCATGTGGGACTCCTCATATTACATTCGGTGGCAACCATAATCGGATGATCGGGTGCTGCCATGAGTATTTATAATTCCTGGACACAAAAAGATTAGTGTCTTTCATCTTGTGGGCTAGTATAGTTTTAAACCCAGTTTAAGCCAATTGGCTGAAACATATTATTTTTCCGTCATTAAGGTCTTCTACTATGGATAAGTCAGCAGAAACGAATCATCCGACGAAAAAAACAGCCATGAGTGATGATAAAAATTTAACAAATATTGCACAATACATAAAAGATGCACAGGGCAGTCACAAAAGGTCAATACCCCCTTTAGATCAGTGGCAGCCAAAGCATTGTGGCACAATGGATTTGAAGGTTTTAGCCAATGGAGAATGGTGGCACGAAGGTCAATTGATTAAACGCCAAGCCATGATTGACCTGTTCTCAACAGTGCTATGGAAGGAAGATGGCAAATTCTATCTCAAAACCCCAGTTGAGCAGATCGAAATTGAAGTCGAAGATGAGCCCTTATTTGTAGGGCAGGCTGATCAGGTAGAAATTGATGGAAAAAGCTATATTCAGCTGACGACAACGACGCAGGATGTAATCATCGTAGATAAAGAACATCCAATTTTCATGCGTACTTTTGGTGATGAACAGCGCCCTTATGTGCATGTGCGTTTTGGCATTAATGCATTGATTCAGCGAGCTGCCTTTTTACATCTGGTAGAAATGGGTGAGCTCGTCGAAAATTCTGAAGGTGACACGGTATTAAGCTTGAAAAGTGGTGATTTAGACTTGCATTTAGGCACCTGAGGTTTAAGCTTTGTGCCATGTCTGTCCATTTGAGCAAACAGCCCCTGTATGAGCGCCATTTATCCGATTCCGTCTACACTCGATCCCATTATTGATGTTACTGCAGATGCACCCATTGGGATTTTTGATTCAGGAATCGGGGGCCTCTCTGTTGCACTGGAAATTGCGCGTCATTTACCGAATGAGCGTTTCGTCTATTATGCCGATACTGCCAATGTGCCTTATGGTCCGCGTGAGGATCAGGACATTCGTGAGCTCACCGCGCAGGCAATTGAATGGTTATATCGCAAGGGCTGCAAGGCTGCTGTCGTGGCATGTAATACTGCTTCAGCTTTTAGTCTGGATTATTTGCGTACGCATTATGGCGAGCGTTTTCCAATTATCGGTCTGGTACCGGCTTTGAAGCCGGCAGTTTTGGCGACCCATTCCAAAACTGTGGCCGTGCTTGCCACACCAGCAACCTTTCGCGGTCAGCTGATCAAAGAAGTCATGACCCGTTTTGCCGAGCCCGCAGGGGTAAATGTGATTCCAGTTACCTGTCTGGATCTGGTGCCTTTTGTCGAGGCTGGCGAGCAGATGAGTCCCGCGTGTCTAGCGACATTAACCAAGATTTTACAACCAGTTGTAGATCAGGGTGCAGACTATTTAGTACTTGGATGTACACATTACCCCTTCCTAAAATCGTCAATTCAGTATATTTTTGGTCATAAAATGACATTGATTGACTCTGGATTGGCAGTTGCAAGACAAACCGCCCGTATTTTGATCAAAAATGAGTTATTATTTGAAGGCGAGCGTAAAGAAAGTGTAAGAATCGAAATTTTTGTCAGTGGTCAAAATGCTGAACAAGTTCAACCGATTATACAGCACCTGATGCCGGATGATATTCAATGGTCTGTAAGTAATATATAAGCTGAGTTTTAAGTCAGTGAATTACATTATTTTAAAATTTGATATTTTTAAGTGGGGCACGCATATGCAACAGCTCATGGAAATCGAGGTGAACTGTGCATATTCGCGGTAGTTGGAGAGGGTTTGGAATGCTGGATAAACGTTATCAGGTCTTTATATCCACATCTGGTTCGGAAATGCAGCCAGAGCGTATCATCTTGTCGCAAACGCTGGTGGGTATGGGATTCTTCTCCTGGGGGCTGGAACAGCGTAATCCACTCAGTACTGCCTTTGCTCGCCGTCAAATTGATGACTGTGACTATGTGGTAATCCTGCTGGGAAGCCAGTATGGTGAACAGTCCGTTTCTGGCGTTGGCTATATGCACCTTGAATATATCTATGCAGTAACCAAGCAGAAACCGATTATTGTATTTATGCATGATGACCCTGCCTCTCGTGAGCCGTCCCTGCATGATGCCAAAGCGGAATTGCGTGAAAAATTCAATGACTTCCGAAAACTGCTACAAAATGAAGTCGATCAGGTCTTTACCTATCGTAGCCTGCGTGATCTGGAAATGGCAGTTCGCCTGAACATGCCCCAGATGCTAGAACGCTATCCGGTGACTGGCTGGGTACGTCCCCAAAATGCCCAAGCCCTGCATGATGAAATTGATCAGCTCAAGGCGCGTATTGCCCAAATGGAAGCAGAAGCAGGCAAGCGTGAGCCTGATCCATTCCTGAGCTTGCCTAAAGTGTCTATGCATGAAATTTTTTCTTTTGAATATCGCATGCATGCCTATCAGGATGGTAACTTTAAAGAGCTCAAAATTCAGAAAAAACTGACTTGGGCTGAGCTTCTGGCAATTCTTGGATCTACTTTTGTCAATCCAACACCAGAAGAATTCTTCTCTAAGCGCCTGAATGAATATTTAAATGAAACCGGTCTGGAAGATGCACGTATAGAAATGCCACGTGCTCATGCCGTGGCACGTGCACAGATGAACATTCGTGCCTTGCATAGCCTGAAGATGCAGATGCGACAAAATGACTGGATTGTACCGACTGGCCGTGATGACCGTCAGCGTTTACTATGGCAGATCACGGCTAAAGCCCAGAAACTGATAGAAAGTAATTTACTGGATAAAGATCGGGTTTTTCAATATAAGTCAGTATATTAATCCATATTATAAATTTATTGAAAACTGTTAAAGTACAGGGGTTGACCCCTCAAGACGGATGATCTGAATGTTTGCTAAACCGAAAGTCACCATTATCCTGGCAAATCTCGGTACCCCTGATGCTCCTACCGTTCCCGCAGTACGAACTTTTCTGCAGCAGTTCCTGTCCGATCAGCGTGTCATTGAAATCCCCAAACCGCTCTGGCAGATCATTTTGCGTCTGTTTATTTTACCTTTCCGTCCTAAACGGGTTGCGCAGGCTTATGCACAAGTATGGGCTAAAGATTCACCCATGCGTGAAATCCTGCTGCAACAGGTTGAAGCAGTCAGAGCAGAATTGACTCAGCGTTATCCGCAATTCGAGCTGAATGTGGTGCCCGCCATGACCTATGGCAATCCGAACATTCAGACTGTTCTTAGCCAGATCAGCGCACAACCTCAGGATCACGTGATCCTGTTGCCCTTATTCCCGCAGTATTCAGCCACTTCCACTGCGCCGCTGTACGATGCAGTCGCGAGATGGGTACTGACTCAGCGTAATCTTCCGGGTTTATCACTGATTCGTGATTATTATCAGCATCCGCTGTTTATTCAGGCATTGGCACAGAGTGTGCGTGACTATCAGGCGATTCATGGCAAGCCAGAAAAGCTGTTAATGTCGTTTCATGGTATTCCACAGCCTTATGCCGATAAAGGCGATCCCTATGCTGACCGTTGCCGTATCACCGGGAAACTGGTGGCTAAAGCTTTAGGGTTATCTGAAGATCAGTATGCGATTAGCTTCCAGTCACGTTTTGGCAAGCAGGAATGGGTTAAGCCTTATACCGATGCCTTGATTGAAGAGTGGGGTAAGCAGGGTGTGAAATCGATTCAGGTCATGAGTCCGGCTTTCTCGGCAGATTGCCTGGAAACCCTAGAAGAACTGGCAATGGAAAATGCGGATACCTTCAAAGCTAATGGTGGTGAACGCTATAGCTATATTCCGGCATTGAATAGCCGCGAAGATCATTTGCAATTGCTCAATTCATTGCTACAGGCTAATCTTGATGCATTGACTCATACTCTCGCTCACTAATTTTTTGAGGTTTTAAAGCCTATGCTCCAAGTCAAAATTGTTCCTGTAACTGCCTTTCAGCAAAACTGTTCCATTTTATGGGATACAGACAGCAAAGAAGCAGTTTTGATTGATGCCGGAGGTGAGCCAGAAAAACTGAGAGCAGAAGTCGAAGCGCTTGGTCTGACGGTCAAAGCATTATGGCTGACCCATGGTCATTTAGACCATGCTGGAGCGGTGGGTGCTTTGAAAAAAGCCTGGAATGTGCCGGTGATTGGTCCACATAAGGATGATGCGTTCTGGCTGGAGATGATTCAGGAAGTCTCTGCTCGTTATGGCTTCCCGATTCCGGAAAAGGTAGAAGTGACTGAATGGCTGAAAGGCGGTGAAGTACTGAAACTGGGGAACGAAGAATTCGAAGTCCGCTTTGCACCCGGTCATACTCCAGGTCATGTCATGTTTTATAACCGCAATCATGGTTTGCTGTGGACGGGGGATGTGCTGTTTAAGGGTTCGATTGGTCGTACTGACTTCCCACGTGGCAATCATCAGCAATTACTCGATTCAATTCAACGTGAATGCTTTAGCCTGCCTGAGGAAACTCAGTTTATCTCAGGGCATGGTCCAATGAGCACGATTGGTTTTGAAAAGCAGCATAATCCTTTTGTCGCAGGTAAAGCAGGTTAAGCGCTTAATGTAAACGTAGTAGTTATCTAAAAAATGAAAAAGGAATCGATTCTAGATTCCTTTTTTATTTGAGTGGGTTAATGGGTTATACAGATTACATATTAAGCGAAAGGGTCATTTTGTAGTTTATGTACCTGAAGTTTAATAATCCAAAAAGCCAGTGCAATGAGTATACCAATGCTAATAAAAAAATAATCATGGCGCATGATACCCGTGCCAATACTGAGACAGCATAGTAGAACAAACAAGAACATGACAGTCTTGAGTATAATTACTAACATTTATAAATCCCTAAAAAGATAAGTCATTGACATTCTTTATAATTTTTTATGTTTTCCTACTTATTTAAATTGAAAAATTATTTTATTATCAACTATATAGAATGTTTTCGCAGTTTAACATTTGACCAAAAATAAATTCAAGATAAATACTGACCTTAGTTTAATAAAACTTATAAGTAATTCTTCTTTGAGCTAGAATTTTTAACAGACTGTGCAAATATTTTGGTTTTTACTTCAAGCGAAAGGATCATGTTGCAGTTGCCGGATTTGCAGTCTTAATATCACGATGGCCAGAACCAGCAGGATACCAATCAAGATAAAGATATAGTCCTGTTTCCAGAGCCCAAGGCCAATACTGGTGCAGCATAGCAGGATCAAAAACAGCATAAAAATTTTAAGCAGGAGGATAAACATCGGCATGTCCTCTTTTTTTGTTATTTTATTAGAATAGTTATTTAAATTTTATTTTATTAATCAATAATATATTGTTTCTAGGCTAGTCTAGCACCAAATGAAAAAGGAATTCAATCCGAATTCCTTTCCTCTGGTCAGTCTCATTTAAAACTGGTCTTCTTCACGGCCTCCATCAGCTTGCGGAGCATCTTGAGTCGGCAGCTTATAGTCTTCATTGGCCCAGGCACCCAAATCAATCATCTTGCAGCGTTCGGAACAAAAGGGACGAAACGCATTGTCTTCCCACGTAGTCAGTGCACCACAACGTGGGCATTTCAGGGTCGTTGGCATGGACAATACTCCACAAAAAATTGGATTCAATTAGGCAAATATAGCCGCACTTGTTAGACTTATGCGGTTTTCATTAGTTTGATCTGATTATGCCAATTCGTCAATTTCAAGCGCAGCGTATGCATGCCCCTCGTGATTTTCAAAGCATCAGCCCTGAACCGATTTGTGTCGAAATTGGTGCAGGCAAGGGCAAGCATGCCTTGTTATTTACCCGGACACATCCAGAGCACAAACTGATTGCAATTGAACGGACCCGTGAAAAATTTCTGGCCATGCAAAAGCAACATGAATTGGAAGGCCAGCCAAATTTAAAAACCGTACATGCTGATGCCCTGCCATGGGTGGTACATGCACTGTATCCTGGCCAGGTAGAGCAGTTCTTTGTCCTGTATCCAAATCCGGAACCACATAACCCGGCACAGCGTTGGGCCAATATGCCGTTCTTTGAATTTTTGCTATCACGGCTGAAAACAGGTGGTTCGATTACGTTGGCAAGTAATATTCCGGAATATATTGATGAAGCTGAACAGCAGATGAAAGAGCTATGGAACCTGCCTTATGACAAGCAGATCATTGCATCCGATTCGGCCCGTACTCATTTTGAGATCAAATATCTGGAACGTGGTGAACTTTGTCAGCAGCTAATTATTACGAAACCTGAGGGTTATACCACCCGCTTTGATGATTTCCAGCCTCTGCAGGGGCAAAATGTTGCGCCTGTGGAATAAGCCATGAGTAAACGCATTGCGATTGTTGGTGCTGGCCCGGCAGGGCTGATGGCAGCAGAAGTGCTGAGCCAGCAGCATTATGACGTACATGTCTATGAGCAGAAGCCTTCAGCTGCACGCAAATTTCTGATGGCAGGCAAGACCGGCCTGAATATCTCGCATGCTGAACCGGTGGAACAGTTTATCCAGCGGTATGATCAGGCTGAATGGCTAGCGCCGTGGGTAAAACGCTGGGATGCTGCCTGGATCCAAGAGTGGATGGAAGATTTGGGTATTGAACCTTATATTGGTTCTTCTGGACGGGTGTTTCCAACCGAAATGAAGGCCGCTCCACTGTTACGTGCCTGGTTAAAACGTCTGGCCGAGCAGGGGGTACAGTTTCATTACCGCCATCAGGTGACACAGTTAAAACAGAATCAATTGGAACTGTTAGACCTGCAAACTGCTAAGCCGCGAACAGCATCTTTTGATGCGATTATCCTCGCCTGTGGCGCGGTATCCTGGTCAAATCTGGGCAGTGATGGTCAATGGCAAGCATGGCTACAGACAGAAGAAATTGAGCCTTTTCAGGCCAGTAATGCCGGAGTGGAATATCCATGGTCCAGGTTTATGCAGCCCATCTTTGGTCAGCCACTGAAACGGGTTGCAGCCTGGGTGGAAGACAGTGACAAGACTATGGGTGATATCGTCGTCAGTCATTATGGTCTTGAAAGCGGCTTGATCTATAAACAGGGGCGTGGTTTGCGTGAACAGGTCAAACGTGGTCAGCCCATGCAACTGTATCTGGACCTGTTTCCCGATCAAAGCGCAGCGCAACTGGCGAATAAACTGCAACCAAGCAAGAAGCAGTCTTTAAGCAATGTCTGGCGCAAGGCAGGACTGGAAGGTGCTAAAGCTGCACTGGTGCGAGAGCTGGTGCCTAAAAATATCTGGCAGGATGCTGAACATCTGGCACAGCAAATTAAACAGTTGATGGTTTCTCTTCAGGGATTCCGTCCAATTGAAGAGGCAATTAGCTGCGCAGGTGGTGTAAAACGTGATGTGCTGACGGAACATTTGCAACTTAAATCCAATCCCTATGTATTCCTATGTGGAGAAATGCTGGACTGGGATGCGCCCACCGGTGGTTATCTGTTGACTGCCTGTATGGCAACCGGTCGTGCAGCGGGTGAAGGTGTCGCGGCTTATCTGTCTGATTCTGCTTAAAGCGAAGATATTTTAGACATTCACAGTCAGTAATTTTATAGGCTATATTGGGCGAAAATCATTCACAAGGAGGTTTGCTGATATGTCGACTCAAGATCATTATGCCGGTAGCTGTCTCTGCGGTGGAATCCAGTATGAAGTTCGTGGATCGCTGGGTGATATTATTCAATGTCACTGCCGCCGTTGCCGCAAAGCTACCGGAACTGCCTTTGCCACCAATAGTCCGATTGCCAAAGCAGATTTTCGTCTGCTGCAAGGACAGCAACTGCTAAAGTCATTCACTACCACGACCGGCGTGAGTCGAAATTTCTGTAGCGAATGTGGTTCTCCGATTTATAGCGTGAAAGCAGATCTACCGGATGTTTATCGTCTGCGTATTGGCAGTCTGGATACACCGATTGAGCAGAAACCGACTTGCCATTTCTATGTCGGTTCTAAAGCTGAGTGGGAGGACATTCACGATACCTTAGCGCAATATCATGAACGTCCTTAACAAAAAGCAGATCAGTCTTACTGGGCTTTAGCCTGAGTTTCTGCATACTGGTTACGCCAGTGTTCCAGCTGTTCCTGAGCATGCAGATATTGTCCCAAACCTTTTACATTTTCCTTGGCATCATGCTGGATCGCTTTATCTGAAGAGGTTGTGCCCAGCAGTTTTTGCTGTTGTTCCCAGTATTGATAAATTAGCCCCTGAATATAGCGGCCCTGTTCAGTTTTCAGTTCCAGACTTTTTAATAAAGTCAGTGCAGACTGGATATGGTCGCGCTGGCGTTGCTGCATAAATTCTTCAGTCAGATTGCCTTCCTTACGCATACGCTCAGTTTCAGCTTCGATATCCTCATTTAAGGATTGCAGGCGCTGCTCAAAGTCATCCAGCACGGCAATATCATGTTGATCATCCGCTGTTTGCGGAAAATCTTTCACCGGTTGTGTTTTCAGTTCCTTCATCACTTCTTCAGCTGCTTCATTTTGCTGAGTCGCTTCCTGTTTCGGCGCATCTTTCTGATTACACGCCACCAGCAACAGGCTAGAGGCAAGCAAGGTGATGCGGCTGAGGTTCTGAATATTTGGCATTGTTTTGTCCTGTTAAAGTTTTATCAAGGCGTTGGAATTTTTTGAAAGACATAGACATGGGTGATATAGGGGAAGTCAATCTGTTCATCAGGCTGCTTGCCAGTATATTCTCGTATGATCTGTTCAAACTGAGATTTGAGTTGCTGCTGTGCATCATCAGACTGGGCGGCGATAAAGCTGGTCGAGAGCAAACGTTTGGATACCACCTGTTCCACAGTTCCAGAATGGAACTGCTGCAAAGTCGTTTCTGCTACCGGGTGAAACAGCTGCTGATCCTGAAATACATCGCGCCACTGACCACTATGGTAGCGTGGCGTATCGCCTTCCATGGGGAGAATAAATTCTGCCAGAGCTTTGACCCAGTCGACATTAACATCACGCTGGTTCCAGATCAGGACCAGATAGCCCTGATCTTTCAGAATCCGATGAATTTCCTTAAGGCTGTCGAAATTGGCGAACCAGTGAAAAGACTGTGCGCAAAATACAGCATCCATCAAGGCATTTTCTAGCGGCAGGGCGTCACTCATCGCCTGCAAAGTCGGAATATCTGGATGAACCTGCTTGAGTTGCGTTAACATCTCTGCGACAGGATCAACCGCCAGAATATGCGAACTGAGTAATTTCAGTAGGGGCAGGAATTTACCGGTACCGCTACCCAAATCAAGTAATTGGGCATGATGGGGTAAGCCAAGCTGCTGTTGCAACCAGGGTACTAATGCTTCAGGATAACTTGGGCGCACCTGCTGATAGCGCTCAGCAGCGCTGCTAAAACCTTGTTGTGCAGCAGGATGTAATGATTGTGTCATATTTTGCGCTTTTTAATCTTGGTCTTCGCTATAAAATAGCATATTCATTTTTGCATCGTTTTGCGCCATTGAATTTGTAATGGAAGCGTTCGTTTTACAGGCATGGGAAAGTTATGGAAAAACAAATCGTCTTTGAAGATGAGCACATTCGCGCAATCTTTATGCCGGGTTCATCTTCAGAACTGATCTTCTCCTTTGGAGATCTGATTACCCGTGCCAAGGGAACCACCATCAATGCAGAGAAGTCGCTGCAAAAGTTTGAATTCAATGTGCTCGGGATTATGCCCAAGGATAAATCCTGGTTTCCACAAGCGTCTATGCAGGCCATGCTGGACGCGATTGCTGAACTGATTACACCATTTGAGCAGCGTATTGCCTATGGCGGTTCAATGGGCGGTTATGCGGCGATTAAATATTCCAATGCTCTGGATGTACAGCGTGCCGTAGCCATGGTGCCGCAATACTCAATTGATCCGGAAGATGTGAAAGACGCCCGCTATAATATGTTCTATCAGCCGGAACTGAATGGCGAGATGCGCATTACTAAGGCAGATGTCAGTGAGGATCGTGAATACATTATTATTTATGATCCGCACTATGCACAGGACCGTGCGCATTATCATAAGCTCAGAGAAGTCCTGCCGCCACATCACGTATTGCATCTGGCCTTTACCAATCATGATGCCATTGCCGTGTTGGCAAGCTCCGAACTGGTGAATGATTTCCTGCTACATGAATTTGATGCCAGCTATTTTTATCAGAAGATGCGCCGGGTCAAAAAGAACAGCAAGTTTTATTACCGTAAGGTGATTGAAAACCTGTTGCCACGGCATCGGATGGCCTTGGGCCGTATCCTGAAAAATAATGATCTGCAACTCGATTCACAGTTTTTTGATGCCAATCAGAAGCAGACCATTTTGCGTGAGTTACTCAGCAATAAACAGGTGGATCAGCATGATCTGATGAAACTCGGCATTCAGGTCAATCTGCCGCAGGAAAACCGTCAGATCCTGCTGGATATCTATGGGCATGGTCTGGTGTTCAATGTCATCAGTAACAAGATTGAAAGCTATGCCGATCAGGCGATTGCGCTGAACCATAAATTCCTAATTCCAATTTATGCGCGCGGCAATGGCCTGTTGACCATCAGCTTGAATGACGAACGTTATCTCGTCGTCATGAATGACCGTCATATGATGAAGCTGGTCAAGGAACAGGAACCGCTTTCGGTCGGAATGCACCCAATTCTGATGAAACGTTATACAGATTTCTATATGTTCAGTTATAAGGAATTAAGTCTCAAAACTGATGAATACGGTGCAGCGGCATTTGTTGATGACAGTGACAAAAATACGCATTTTGTGACACGCAGTGAAACGAATTAACTTGAAATATCACTTAAAAACAATGGCTTGACTTATTTTTTTGCTGGCATAAGATATAGTTATGCGGTATGGATTTTTCATCACCGCACGCGATCGTTTTCGTGAGAAGGGGGGGATATCTTATGCAATCTACACAGTTCGCCACCATATTTTTAATGCTAACTTTGGGCCTGCCCAATCTGGCATTCGCCAAAGACAGCGTACACCCGACCATTATTTTCCTGAGTGCAACTATCGTATTTTTGATGATTCTGACCGTTTATATTGTTTATAAAATTCGTCATTCTGTGCGTAACCATCTGGATAAACCACTCGATTAAACAAGGCAGGATAAAGTCTAAAAAACGGTTGAAAACCCTGTATGACTTGTTTTAAATGACAGGATAAATTGTCTAACAGGATTGAGGGTCAGGCCATGAAAGCCGTATATTTGGATTATGCTTCTCTAGATCAACAGGATCTCGACTTTCAGGTACTGCATGGCGTATTTGACGAGTTAATTTTATATCCTGCTACTTCTGTGGCTGAACTTTTGCCACGCGTGCAAGATGTCGACGTCATCATCACCAATAAAGTCATGGTAAATGCCGAAACCATTCAGCAATGCCCTCAACTGAAACTGATTTTAATCTCTGCGACTGGTACCAATAATGTTGACCTGGCCGCAGCTAAAGCACGCAATATTGTCGTGTGTAACTGCCAAGCCTATGGCACTTCCGCTGTCGCCCAACATACCCTCATGTTAATGCTGAATCTGGCGACGTCTTTCCTGCCTTATCAGCAAAAATTACAACAAGGCGAATGGCAAAAGGCGACACAATTCTGTTTGCTGGATGCACCGATTGTAGAACTGTCTGGTAAGACTCTCGGCATTGTGGGTTATGGCGAACTGGGTAAGGCAGTGGCGAAACTGGCAGAAGCGTTTGGTATGAAGGTGATAATAGGTTCATTACCGAACCGTCCAACTGATGCCTCACGTGTACCATTCGCGGAGTTATTGCCACAGGCTGATTTCCTGAGTTTGCATTGCCCACTGACTGAAGATACCCGCAACCTGATCAGCCATGCCGAGCTGGAAGCTATGAAATCAAGTGCTTTCCTGATTAACTGTGCGCGTGGCGGTATTGTTGATGAAGCGGCTCTAGCACAGGCATTATGTGCAGGCAAAATCGCAGGTGCTGCCACCGATGTACTGACGGTAGAGCCGCCGAAAGAGGGCAATATTCTGCTCGATCCAGACATTCCGAATTTGATCGTTACACCGCATAATGCCTGGGGCAGTGTCGATGCCCGCCAGCGCATCGTGGATCAGATGACGGAAAATGTTAAAGCCTTTCAGGCGGGCCAGCCGATTCGCCAGGTGAATTAAAACTTGTCCATAACAAAAAAAATGCTGATCGAATTTGATCAGCATTTTTTTTTGTTTTCTGGGCTAATGTATTTAGACCATAATTTAGAAAATTCGTCTTGTACAAGTTGGGAATTTGGATTGAAGACTATTTCCTGATAAATACGTTTGGACTCAGGTGTATTCTTATCAAGGAATTGACCATAAGAAGTTCGATAGTCGGTTTCAAATATGTAAATTAAGTGATTTTTGTGAAAATAAGCAGTGCGATAGCTATAAATAGTTTCGCCATAGAGACCAATCGTTAACTTGCACATACCTGGTAATTGATAGAGATTTGCCTCATTACCTTCAGTAGATTTAAATTCATCTTCCTCCAGATATCCAATGTGCTGAATTTTTTTACCTTCAGATTTATGAGTATACCGATTTGAAGTAGAAAGGCTTGGGACAGGGGATAATTCATTATGGACTTCGGTAGGAGAAGTAACCCTTTTACCAGAAACCAGTAAAACGATATACAGGATTGAAACACCAAATAGAATACCGACTATAAAGCTGAGGAGCACCTTTTTCATTTTTATTTTTCTCATTATTTTAACTAAGTATAAAGAAAGTTTTGAATATCTTCATGCTCAAAAAAAGCCCATAAAGGGCTTTTTTTAATATCCTATTTTTTAGAGATCATCCACTGCATAACTGGTTGCACCACCTGAACTGGATGGTGACTGCGGTGTGACATTTTGCGTTGCTGTTGAAGATTGGCTTAAAGGCTGCTGCTCAATCGGGACTTGCTGTTGCTGATTACCGCGCCAGACATCTTTGGTCTGCTGGATTTTCTGACCGGTTTGCTGAGCCACTTGCGTTGCGCCTTGGTCTACTTTTTCAATGGTGGTGGCTGCGGTGGATTTGGTATTGTCCCAGGCACGATCCACACCCGGCTTGATCTTGGCAATGCCTTTTTCTGCTGCTGCACCCACTTTTTCAGCGGTATTGATTACACCTTGTTGGGTTTTATAAGCAAATACATGCAGCAGATTGGGATTATCACCATAAGGAACAATCGGTTTTGCATCTTGCTGCGTTTCACTGGCTTGAACAGTCTGGATAAAAATAGGCGCACACATTAATAATGCGGTGCTGAGGATCTTGGTTTTTTTCATCGTCGTTTTTTTTAGGGTCATAAGGGATCGACCTCGCAGATTGGGATAACGGTCTTGATTCTGTTTTCAGTGTAATGGAAGGCAATGTAAAAACAATGAATATTCTGTGCGATTCACTTAAATGATCTGAGAAAAAGGGAGTAAAGCTGGCTGATCTCAAGAATAGGTAGAGAATAAATTTGATAGGAAGATTATTTGAAAGAAAAGCTGCCCCATATTTGATGTAAATACAGGGCAGGGTGCTTAGTTACACTGTTCAATTGCTTCTTTGGCAAAGTGGTTACGTAGTGCCAGGAAGTTCTTTTGAGCGGTTTCGCTGTGCAGGTCAAATTTCTGTGCAGTGCTGGTGTTGTCGCGCTGGAAAGTTGCTGAGCCAGCATCAATCAGGGTCAAACCTTTAAAAGACCATTGTTCGATTACGCGGCTGCTTTCAAGCTGACCTCTAAATTCGATCACACATTTGTCCATGAATTTGGTCAGTTTTGCACTGTTGTTCGTCGTTTCAGGATAAACCTCAAGATTCTGTACTTCCTGTAATACGCCCAGTTGAAGTTGTGAAACAGTCGGTTGAGATGTACACGCTGAAAGAGCAATACCCGCAAGACCAGTCAAAATAAGAGCTTTAAATTTCATATGATTCTTTCTTGTTGAGTGTTGTTAGGTTGAGTATAGGGATTTGAATGAAAAATGGCTATAAAAACTAGTTTTCAATTAATTCAAATATCGCTTCACCATTGTTTACCTGAATTAGTATTCTTTCACCTTTAAGTGTAGGTTCGATTTTAAGTAAGAATAGCCCTGTATTAAGAATTAAATCATTAAGATTTTTAAATCCGTATTCCATTTTGATTTTTTGATTAGCATCAGGAAATTTTTTATTAATTGATATGCCTACGGTTGTCAGTGAAATCCAACCATCATTTTTTTTATTATTAATGATTAAACTTTCAATTTCTTTATAAATTTCATCTGCAGGGAAGAGGAAACGTGTCTTAAACAGATTGGATTTTAAAAAATTAATTTGAGTCTCTAAGCTTTTTTGAGCCGTCAAAAAATATTGATCAAATTGATCTAAAAAAGGCTTATGCTTTTTCTCCAAAGTTAATAAAAAATCAACAGCTGCTTTGGATTCATCGAGATTGGATAAATTATATTTTTCTTGAAAGTGATGTGTTATGAAATTTCGATCTTTAACAAATTCTTGTAGTTGGCTATTTAGTTTATGATGACTGTGTTCACATAAATTAAAAGATACTTTCATATCTAGACGAAGAGCATCTTCAGGTTCAGGAATGATCGTATCTTCCTCTGAGGGATTCACGAGAAACAATGAATTTAAAGCTTTTGTAGTTAAACCACCTAATGTTTGATTTTGTACAGATGGTTCTATAATCAGTGGTAGATCATTGGGTTTAGAAATAATAGTTCTATTCATCTTCACGAGGCTTTTTAGCCTCATCTCTATTGTTTGAAAACGAATAAGGTGTTTTCCAAGTAAGGAATAAATTCTTTCTCTAATTTCGTCGATATTTTGCATTCTAAATATATTAAAAAAACCCCACTAATTTATAGCGGGGTTTTATTTAACTTACAAGAAGTTATAACTTAATGCTGTAATACCGAAATATCCGCAACTTTAGTGAACAGGTCACGAAGCTGAGTAAGCAGACGTAAACGGTTTGCTTTCAGTTCAGCATCATCCGCCATCACCATGACACCGTCAAAGAACGCATCTACTGGTGCACGCAGGGCAGCCAATGCAGACAGCGCAGCAGTGTAGTCTTTGGCAGCAAATAACGGCTCAACCACAGGCGTGATTCTCGCAAGTTCAGCGAACAATGCTTTTTCAGCATCTTCAACCAGGTTTGCTTCAACAACTTGACCTTCAGGTGCAGCTTCTTTTGCAAGAATGTTTGCAACACGCTTGTTGGCGGAAGCCAAAGCAGCAGCTTCAGGTAATGCACGGAAGTGATTGACTGCATTTACACGCTTGTCAAAATCAAGCGGAGATTTTGGTGACAAGGCTTGAACCGCTTGAATCACATCAACAGCAACGCCTTGGTCTTCGTATTTCGCACGGTAACGACCTTCAAGGAATGCAACCGCATCTGCCAAAGTCTTATCGTGATCTTTTAATACATCGCCATAGGCAGCAAGTGCTAGTTTGATCAAATCTTCAATTGAAACATCAAGCTCGTTTTCAGTCACAAGACGTAAGATACCAATCGCAGAACGACGCAGTGCAAACGGGTCTTTAGAACCTGTAGGCGCTTGACCAATACCGAAAATACCCGTCAATGTATCTAAACGGTCTGCAAGGGCAATCGTTGTACCTGTTTTGGTTTTTGGTAAAACGTCACCTGCGAATTTAGGTAAATACTGCTCACCTAAAGACTCAGCCACTTCATCATTTTCGCCTTCAAGACGTGCGTAGTAAGTACCTGCGATTCCTTGAAGTTCTGGGAATTCACCCACTAACTCAGAGGTTAAGTCGCATTTCGCAAGAAGGGCAGCTTTTTCAGCATCTTCCGCTTTTGCACCTGTAATTGGCGCAAGAGCAACAGCCAATTTCGCAATACGTTCAGACTTGTTCCAAAGCGTACCGAGCTCTGCCTGGAAGACCATGTTCGCAAGCTTTTCTTTACGTGATGCAAGCGGTTGCTTTTGATCTTGTAAGAAGAAGAATTCAGCATCAGACAAACGTGGACGAACCACTTTCTCGTTACCTTCAATGATCTGTGTCGGATCTTTCGACACAATGTTTGAAACGGTAATGAAGTAAGGCTGTAATTTATTTTCAGCATTCACTAAGCAGAAGTACTTTTGGTTGTCCTGCATGGTGGTAATCAATGCTTCTTGAGGAACAGCAAGGAAGCGTTCTTCGAAGCTTGCACGAAGCGCAACAGGCCATTCAACCAGTGCAGTCACTTCGTCACGTAAATCCGCAGGTACAATCGCAATGGCATTGACTTCATCAGCAAGTGCTTTCACTTGACCATCAATGATTGCTTGACGCTCTTCAAAAGAAGCCACAACATGCGCTGCTTTTAACTTCGTAAGATATTCATCAGCATGTGCAAGGGTGATTGCTTCAGGTGCATGGAAACGGTGACCATAAGTCACATTACCTGCTTTGTGATCTTGAATGGTTGCATCAACCACATCGTTGTCTTTTAACAACACCACCCATTTTACAGGACGAACGAATTCAGTACGGCTTGCCGCAGAACGCATACGTTTTGCAATTGGAAGATTATCTAACGCATTTTGTAAAATTTGCGGTAAAAGCACATCAAGGCTTTGACCTTTCACGTCTTTTAAGTAACATACTTTCTCAACTTTACCGGCTTGGAAAGTAGAAACTTGATCAACCGTAATGCCTTGACCGCGCATAAAGCCTTCAAGCGCTTTCGTCGGTTTGCCTTCAGCATCATAAGCAGCTTGAACAGCAGGGCCGTCAAAACGTTTTTGCGTATCGGCTTGAGCAGCATCGACATTTACGATTTTAAGTGCTAGACGACGTGGCGCTGCATAAGCTTCGATTGCGTCGAAAGCCAGACCTGCATCTTTTAAGCCCTTTTCAGTTTCAGCTTTTAAAGCATCACGTAATTTTTTCAGGCTTTTTGGTGGAAGTTCTTCACAGCCAAGTTCAAATAAAACTGTATGTTTAGACATTATTTGTTCTCCGCTGATTTTTCTGCTTGAGCCGCTTCTGCTTCTACTTGAGCTTTAAGCTGAGCCAGGACTTCGTCACGTAGGTGAGGTTCTGCCATTGGGAAACCAAGTTTCGCACGTGCAGCCACATAGCTGGTCGCGATTGAACGTGCCAGAGTACGAACACGCAGGATATAACGCTGACGTTCAGTCACAGAGATCGCGCCACGCGCATCCAGCAGGTTAAAGCTGTGTGATGCTTTAATCACTTGCTCATAAGCAGGCAGTGGCAGTTCAGCTTCAATTAAACGGGTCGCTTCAGCTTCGTAGAAATCGAACAGTTCGAACATTTTTTCTACTGGTGCATATTCGAAGTTATAAGTCGATTGTTCTACTTCATTTTGATGGAACACATCGCCATAAGTCACAGTGCCGAACTGACCTTTGGTCCAAACCAGATCGTAAACCGAGTCTACACCTTGCAGGTACATGGCTAGACGTTCCAGACCGTAAGTGATTTCACCAGTAACTGGGTAGCATTCAACACCACCAACTTGCTGGAAGTAAGTGAACTGAGTCACTTCCATACCGTTCAGCCAAACTTCCCAACCTAAGCCCCAAGCGCCCAGTGTTGGAGATTCCCAGTTATCTTCCACGAAACGGATGTCGTGAACTAAAGGATCAATACCGATAGCTTTTAAAGAATCTAGGTAAAGCTGCTGGATATTGTCTGGGTTTGGTTTCAGCACAACCTGGAACTGGTAATAATGTTGCAGACGGTTCGGGTTCTCACCATAACGGCCATCTTTCGGACGGCGTGATGGCTGAACATAAGCAGCATTCCAGGTTTCAGGACCTAGCGCACGAAGGAAAGTTGCAGTGTGGAATGTCCCTGCACCCATTTCCATGTCGTAAGGCTGTAACACGACGCAGCCTTGCTCCGCCCAGTAGTTTTGTAAGGCAAGAATTAAGCCTTGGAAGGTATCAATATGCGATATGGCGCGACTCATGGTCATCCACTTAAAATTAGAGAAAAATTGTGCTTGATTATAAGGATTTTACAGGGGAGTGGCAAAGGTTATCCATGAATTGCCTGCGCCACTTTTTATTCGCCTGACGCAACTGCCTGTTCATGCGCACGCAGACTGAGAAAGATAAAAAATCTGATAGAGGGCAGGCTAAAGCAGGAAATCATGAATAGAGTACTGAGCAGATCATTAGAACTTAGGAAATAAGCCAGAATCAGCGTTGCCAGAATACCTACCAGCACAATACTGAAGATATGAAACTGCTGTAGATGGTGTAATACGAATAGACTGTTACATAAAGGAATATAGATCAGGCAGAGATAGAACAGCAGCCCGAAAATGTACATGATCAGCATGAAAGTCACCATCGAGAGTAGAAGTGAGCTCGAAGTCATAGCCAGGAATAACAAGTGCAAGATCAGCAGCACGAACATCAAAGGGCCATAGAGTGAGGCTAAACCGAGTACAGGTGCCAGCAACAGTTGTACTGCAATTCCGGTTTTGGTTTGTTGTAAAGACTGGATTAGAAAATGCATCGTTTTTATTCTTGTTTGAGAGAAGAAAATACGCCGCTTAGGCGCGGTCCTGATTATAATTTTTTAGATAGAGCACCCTCAGCATAAGCAGAAAAACCAATGAGTAAAAGATATAAAATAAATACATCTTTAAAGCCAAGGGTTTTATAATGCCTGCACTCCCCAAAACAATAATTCAGGCCAACCGTGTTGCATAGTTCCTCAGAATGGCTGCAAAGCCTCAAGCCAAATTTTAAAATTCTCCCTGTCAAAGACCGTATCCTGTGTGGTTTAGGTGCATTGATCGGTCTGGCACTGTCGTCTTTAATCAGCCTGTGGGCACTGGGTGATTTTCAGGCGTGGTATATCGCGCCGATGGGTGCTTCGTCAGTATTACTGTTTGCCGTACCTGCCAGTCCGCTGGCCCAGCCGTGGAATATGGTGGTTGGAAATACTATTGCCGCGATCGTAGGGGTGAGCTGTAGTTTGCTGTTTCCCAGCCCGACCCTAGCATTCAGTCTGGCCGTAGCAATTGCGATTATATTGATGTTAAGCACCGATTCTCTGCATCCACCGAGTGGGGCGGTGGCGATTACAGCAGTACTGGGCGGCAATGCCATTCATGAGCTGGGCTATGCTTTTGTGTTCTATCCGGTCTTGCTGAACTCGGTACTGTTGATGGTTGTAGCGATTGTATTTAACCGGATATTGGGTAAGGCTTATCCGCAACAGCTGCAGATTAATACTCGTTCTAAAGATCCAACCCCGACCCAGAAAGTGACGATTCAGCCACAGGATATTCAGGCTGTACTTGATCAACAGACCCAGTTACTAGATATCAGTGAATATGATCTGCAAAAAATTATTCTGGAAGCACAGAGCAAGGCCAGTGAACGTGCTGACAGCCAGTTCCTGTGTCAGGATATCATGAGTAAAGACGTTGCCAGCTTGCAGGAAAGTGATGATATCCGGCATGCCTTGGCAAAATTCCGACAGATGAATCTGATGAGTCTGCCGGTAGTGAATGCGGAAAAGAAACTGGTTGGAACTTTAGCGATGTACCAGCTGGTGGAATGGTTTGAGCGTGCCACCGACATTCGCAGTGGCTGGGAATCCGAAGTCGGGCATATCATGAGCCGGAAGGTGGTGACTGTACAGCCAGGCCAGCCGATTCAGGACCTGGTGCCGTATTTTGTTGAGCGTTCCTTTAATTATATTCCGGTGCTGGACGAAGGTCAGCTGGTTGGTATCATTAGCCGTGCTGACATGATTGCCGCTTTATATCAGGAGTTGAATCATTTCAAGCTGAGTGCCTGATCTGGACGGATGTAAATCTATCTTCGAAAATGAAAAAGCACGCCGTAGCGTGCTTTTTTAATCCATTCATCTTTAGAGAAAGAACCAGTAAATAAATAGCGATACCAGGAAAATACACATGATGTTGAGGACAAAGCCAACTTTCATCATTTCCGACTGCTGAATATAACCGGTACCAAAGACAATCGCATTCGGCGGTGTTGCTACAGGCAGCATGAAAGCACAGGATGCGCCGATCCCAATCACAATCACCAGAATTTCTTTAGGCATTCCCATCTGATCGGCAATGGCGGCAAAGACCGGCACCAGTAGTGCAGCGGATGCGGTATTACTGGTAAATTCGGTCAGGAAAATGATGAAGGTTGCTACCACAAAGATAATCACTAAAGGTGAAGTATCACCAAAGGTATTTGCCAGAGTTTGCCCCAAGACCAGAGAGCTGCCTGAATCTTTTAAAATGGCACTCAAGGTCAGGCCGCCGCCAAACAGATAGAGCACGCCCCAGTCAGTATTCTCTGCAATCTGCTTCCAGGTTGCGGTACCCAAAATTGCCACCATACATGCGGCCAGAATTGCAATCCAAGTATCTGGCTGGCTAATTCCAAAGTTCTCGGTCAGCTTTTTACTGAAAATCCAGGCCAGGGCAGTACAGATAAATAGTAACATTGCTGCAATACGGCTGCGGGTCCAGGGAATATCTTCAGTGACAAACTGTACTTTGTGATTCAGCTTGGGACGCAGCACCAGATAAAGACTGATCAGCATCGCAGGCAAGATAATGAACATCATTGGCAAACCAATTTTCATCCAGTCTGCAAAGTCATAACCCAGCGCTTTGGCAGCAATGGCATTCGGTGGCGAACCTACGATTGTACCTAGACCACCAATACTGGCGGAGTAGGCAATCCCGAGCAGAATAAATACGAAGGTTTTACGTTCTTTCTCGACATCCAGATGCGAAAGTAAACCCAGCGCCAGCGGTAACATCATGGCTGCGGTAGCGGTATTGGAAATCCACATGGACAGGGCGGCAGTCACGGCAAAAATGGCCAATACTGAAATACCTAAATGTCCACCGGATAAGGAAATAATCCACATGGCAATTTTCTTGTCCAGCTTTTGGATATGCAGCGCCGTTGCCAGTGCAAAACCACCAAAAAACAGGAAAATAACCGGATCGGCAAAGGTGGTTAAAGCAGCTTGTGTGGTAATGGGTACCAGCGCATCGCCGTCGGCCATCGGCATGGCTAACAGTACTGCCAGTATGGGAATCAGCAGGGCAGTAATAGTGATATGAATTGCTTCTGTCAGCCACAAAATACCAATAAAAGCCAGCAGAGCCAGACCTTTGCTAGCATTCTGGTCATAAGGTAAAACCTGATACAGGATAAAGGCTACAATGGCCGCGATGATAATCAGGATCCATCCTTTCATTACCCCTTTGGGCATAACGTTGGTGGGGGTGGCAAGGTTTTGACTTGTCATACGCACACTCCTTGTTTTTATACAGCTAATTTTTATGAAGAATTTTTCTAATCATAAAGCGGTTTGATTACAAATTATACTAATTTAAAAAAAGGTGATTTGAATGTTGTAATAATGCAGTACTTTGCCATAGAGCCTGTATGCCTAAAACCATCAATAAGCCCAAAACTAAAAATTTAAAATGCCGCTGTGACAGGCGATGACGGATTTTTCCGCCAATCCAGACGCCAATCAAAGCAAAAATGGTAATACCGATCAAAATGGATTGTTGTTGTGGATTAATCTGGATCAGGATTGGGAACAATAAAAGTAACTGGATTAGTTTACTGACAATAAAATTCAGGTTGCTGATAATGACGATATCGGTCTTGCTGAGCTGGCTGCTGAGCAGATACATCATCAGGAAAGGAGCCATGGCATTGGTCGCTCCACCAATCACACCAGCCAATAAACCAAAACACACCATACTCAGAATATGCGGGTTGCTCTGAAAAGGTTTGGAGCGAAGCTGATCTAGTACATAAAATATAATTACTGTTCCTAGCAGCAGTTTGAGATAGCCTTCATTCAGCCATAGCAGCAGTTTGACTCCGAACAAACTGCCAATCAAGCTGCTTAAAATCAGTGGCCAATAATGTTTGAGATAATAGCGAATGCTCTGCAGCAGACTGTGCCGCGGATCAGCATTCAGCATCAACAGATTCAGGAGCAGGCAGGGGAAAATGACCAGTGTCACTGCCAGACTCAATGGATATTGGCTGGATAGTACCGCAGTACTCATCATCGGGAAGCCAAACCCACTCAAGCCATGCAGCAGTGCTGCTACAGCACATAAGCACAGTACAATCCATTCAGCCTGTGTCATCCTGAATCCATTTCAAGGAGTTTTTAACTAAGTTATAGAGAAATCAGCCGGTTGGCAAAGGCTAGAGAAATAATTTAACAATTTATTAAATCGCCTGAAGCAGGCAAAAAAAAGCTGTGGTCATTAGGGGAAATGCCACAGCGCAAAAGGGAATTACTATTTACTCTATAAAAAGGAAACTTACAGCGGATCTTTATTTACATCACGAATTGGTCGTTGATAGCCCGTAGACTGATGCGGCGTATGTTCAACCATAGCTTGCTTTTTTGGCATGATCAGCCAAAGTACAAGATAAACCAGGATACCTGGGAAAGCGGCACTCATTATAGAGATCACCACGAAAATCAGACGCAGTAAATTTGCATTCCAACCAAAACGTTCAGCAATACCACCCATCACACCTGCAATCATGTTCGAGCGGTTAGAGCGATATAAACCAACATTGGCCATTCAGGTCTCCTTAATAATTAAGATAAAAGAACAACGACGTTCCTCTTAAAATATGGAGCTAAGTCATTATTTTTAAAGTGTCTAAATAAAATTTATTCGTAAATTTATGTAAATTGGGATTAAGTATTTTTCTCGGAATCTTTAACATGAAGACGAAGGTTCCTGAATTTAATAATAATCTCCTGCCTTTGATTTTATAAAAATGCTTGGCTGTTCATAATCTGGTTGAATTAAATGAAATTTAAGGTGTTTAAAGTTTTCAAGAGACTGGAGTATCAGCTCGGTGTGATATTGCTGGGTACACTCGGGCTGGTGGGGTGTGAGCGTCATTCGGGTAAACCGATCAGTGATACTGAACTTGAGTTGCACCATAAAGAGGAGGTAGCTGTTTCTCTCGCTAATCAAGCGCTAGATGAAAGTACTCAAGCCAAGAAACTGACTGATATTGCTGGTCATGCCACTTTCAGAGAGGAAGATGGCTTTAATGGGCAGCCTATTCCAGATTATGCGGTTGACTTCGTTGGACGCTATTACACGGAAGTCAGTTGTAATGATGATGGTTTTTCTCCCTGCAAAAATGGCAAGGCAATGTTTATTCTCACCCTTGCCCCGAATGGTCTGGTATATCGCAGTATCTTGCAACATGGTCAGCTATTTACCTTCCAAAACAAGATGGCGACACCTTATTCAACCTATCGTAAAGACCGTTGGGAATTGAATCCCACTCGTAAGGAGCTGGTGGTCTACCGTAAAGAGGGCCTGGTTTTGTATTATACTGTCAAAGACAATACCAAGCTGGTGATGAATATTGCAAAAACCCAGCAAGAAAATCGTCAAGAGCTGATGGATCGATATTATGTGCTGCCACGTATATCTTATGAACTGGTAAAAGATATTGATAATCAATCCCCTTCGCCACAATAAGGCGAGGGTAGACTAAGAAAACTCACAAAAATCCTGATGCGTTGAAATAGCCCAGATACAGATAAAAAATTATAAGACGATTGAAAGAAAACTGTAGCTTGGTGGTGGTATAGGACTTGAAACCACGCCTCATAGTTTAAAAAGCTCTTGTTCTAGCAACTAGACGAATAACGCACAAATATATCTAAAATAATCCCAGCATATTTTAAAATGAAGAGAGCAAGAATTCAGAAAATACAAATCAAAGCCGTGATCGGTTGATGATCTTGATTGGAATATACAGGTGTTATGATCTTCGCAGAATAGAAGAAGAATGGTGGGTCGTCCGCGACTCGAACGCGGGACCAACGGATTAAAAGTCCGCTGCTCTACCAACTGAGCTAACGACCCTGAGGAGTAGAAATGATGAAGATCATTTTTACGACGCAAGATTTGGTAATTGCGCTATCCCGAAGGATAAGATGGTGGGTCGTCCGCGACTCGAACGCGGGACCAACGGATTAAAAGTCCGCTGCTCTACCAACTGAGCTAACGACCCATCTTAGGCTGTCAAATAAATGGTGGGTCGTCCGCGACTCGAACGCGGGACCAACGGATTAAAAGTCCGCTGCTCTACCAACTGAGCTAACGACCCATATCATTTGATGGAGCGTATTGTAGCAAGATATGAAATCAGCGCAAGTAAAAAATAACAAAGTTGCCCATGTTTGATTATAAATGCAACAAATTGAATTTATATACACAAAAAATAGGCAACTTCAGCACTTAGAAGCGATATTGATAGGCCTGGATGTTAGTAAAAACTTCTGCCGTTACATCGCAATAAGCATCTGCTCCCGGTAAGCACACCAGTAAACGTTCATCAGTCTTGCTTGGATCAAATGCTTGCTCTTTCAATTTATTTTTCTGATATTTAAAAGTACCAGTGGTTTCGACCTGTTGCTGTATACGCAGGAATACCGGAACCGAATAAGCAGGCAGACATTTCTTGAAACAGCTCAACATCTCTTTCAGATCGGTATCGTTCAGTTCAGCTTCCGGTTTCAGTGTAATGGCTGCCATACCAGCACGACCATTGGTGTTTGGAATTTCTACCCCATATACCACTGCCTCTACAATCTTGTCATACTCGGTCAGCATGTTTTCCACTTCGGTCGTCGATACATTTTCACCTTTCCAGCGGAAAGTATCCCCCAAACGGTCGACAAACTGCGCATGACGGAAACCGATGTCGCGGACCAGGTCGCCGGTATTGAAATAGGCATCACCTTTGCAGAACACATCTTTCATAATGACAGACTTATTCTTTTCCGGATCGGTATAGCCATCAAATGGCGAACGACGGGTAATTTTACCAATCAACAGACCTGTTGTGCCTTTTTTGACGCGTTTACAGTGACCTTTGGCATCACGTACCGGCTCGTTTTTGTCTTTATCGAATTCAACAATCGCGTAGGGAGTTGGGGAGAAGCCGACAGTATTGTCAAAATTGAACACATTGCTGAAACCGACATTGCCTTCACTGGATGCATATAGTTCAAGTACTTCTTCAATACCAAAACGGTTTTTGAACTTATCCCAGATATTTGGACGCATACCGTTACCGATCATTTTCTTGACGCGGTGACCTTTTTCCAGCTCTGAAGAAGGTGCATCCATCAGGTAACGGCAAAGTTCCCCGACATACCCAATTGCAGACGCATCAAATTTTTGTACATCTTTCCAGAATGAAGAGGTCGAGAATTTACGGCGGATTGCAAATGTCCCTGCACCGGCAATCACACCACACCAGCATACCACCATGCCCGTCGCATGATACAGTGGCAGGGTGCAGTACATCACATCCTCTGTACCCAGGTTAAGCACATGACCATACGTGCCATAAGCAAGGGTCCAGCGACTATTGGTAAAGATTACGGCTTTCGGCAGACCAGTAGTGCCGGAAGTGTAGATGTAGAACAGACCATCTTTACCTTGCACACTATGTGTTGTTGATGGATTGAATTTCGGGAAAGTATCAATGACTTCAGCAAGATTGATAAAACCTTCAGGTGCCTGACCAGGATTTTGCTGGGTAGGCTGATCGGCAAACCAGTGGAAACGGTCCGCCGCGATATTCAGTTCATCACGGATCTCGGCAACCGCGGCGTGACATTCATCACCCACAATCAGGGCAATCGGTTTGACCAGATTAATGCTATGTGCCAGCACTTTACCGACCTGTGAGGTATTCAGCAGGGCAATGGTCACGCCAAGCTTGGCCAGACCAATCACGCTGGCGACCATTTCCGGGCGGTTCTCGACCATCAGGGCAACGACATCGCCTTTTTTCGCACCTAGCGACAGGTAGTAATGTGCAATCTGGTTGGCCCAACCATTCAGTTCTGTATAGCTAAAGCTCTGGTCTTCAAAACGCAGGGCAATACCTTCCGGGTTGCGCTGTACCGCTTTTTCAAAAGCGAGACCCAAACCTGCAGCAGTATTTGGGGTACGTAAATAAGCCTGCCTAAGCCCATTGACCAAGTTCGGTACTTTTTTCAGGAAAGCGGGGATTTTGGCTGCGACATCAGCAATACCAATCAGATCATGTTGTGTGGTTTGGCTCATGGTAATCCTATTTCTTTTACGTATCCGATACGTGCACTGAATATGCAATAACTGTCCGTTGTAGTTTTAATGGTTGATTTAAAGAGTAATCAACCTAATTTGACAAAATCTAGCAAAAAAAACCTAGTCACCGAAATGACTAGGTTTTTTTTAGTTACTGCAATTGGGCGAATTATGACTCAGTTGCAGTATTGGCTTTCTTCGGTGGACGGCCACGTGGGCGACGCGGACGGGCAGGAGATTTCTCTGCTTTTTCCGCTTCTGTTTCCACTGTTTCTGCTTTTGCTTCAGCTGCATTTTCAGCGGCTGATGCTTTCCCTTCAGCGGCAGCAACTGGTGCTTTAGCTGTAACAGGTGCATTTTCAGGCTGTTCTGTAGCTTCTGGCTCAGTTTGAGCTGCTGTTACTGCAGTCTCAGGTTGATCAGCAACTAAA
Source organism: Acinetobacter sp. VT 511 (assembly GCF_001077515.1). Lineage (NCBI taxonomy): Bacteria > Pseudomonadati > Pseudomonadota > Gammaproteobacteria > Moraxellales > Moraxellaceae > Acinetobacter > Acinetobacter sp. VT 511. Next base: position 28,283 of record NZ_LFRE01000039.1, read on the forward strand.
GGTTTAACAGGCTCGTCAGTTCTTAGAACTTCAATCGTCTCGGCTTGTTGTGCTGCCACAGCCTGAGCTTCAGCAGCGGGTTCAGTCGGTTTTCCTTCCGGTTGAGCTGCCTGTTTTGCTTGTACAAGTGCTTGTTCTGCAGCAAGTTTTGCTAGACGACGACGCTCACGTGGATCATTAGCTACACGCTTTTCTGACACAGGTTTTGGTGGATTCAGATCCAGTACCGGAGCAGGTTCTGGTTCAGGCTGAGCCTTGTTCACTTCTACATCACGCGTTACCGGTTTTTTCTCGGTGGCCACTGCTACAACAACAGTTTCATTGTATTGCTGCGTGAACTTGTCCAGTGCACGGTTGAAGGTCGCCATCAGGCCGAACTGCTCAATCAGTACTGAACAGTCTTCACCGTACACATGACGGATCAGGCTGCCTACGGTGTACTGACCAAGTGTCGGTACTTGTGAAGGACGAAGCTGAGCGGCCTGAGCCTGCTGACCTTGTGCAGCACGACGGTCACGACGACGTTGACGTGGGTCATTGCTGGCACGAGACTTTTCAGCTTTCGGCGTTACCTGTTCAAGCGCTGCTGCTGGAGCAGGGGCTTCAGTCAGATCAACCGCTTCAGTTTTCTCTTCCAGTTCTGCTGCCATCGTTGCTACGGCTGGTGCCTTTTCAGGTGCAGTTTCTTCAGTCGGAGTAGCAACTACAGATGCGGTACCGTTCAGCGCTACGATTTCACTTTGGCCTTGATCGACATTCACCATCATAGCCGTTGGTGTAACGTCCTGACGCGGTGCATCAATCAGCTCTACGCGTACTTGACGTTCATTAGCTGCTGGAGCTTCAGCTTGAACAGGTGCTTGTGGAGCAGCCGGTTGCTCATTCAGTACGCTTTGATCGCGGTGACGATTTGGGCGTTCTGGACGTTGCTGGTTGCGACGGTCACGACGTGGTACAGCATTTTGCTGTTCAGCTTGAGCATCCTGGTTGTGCTCTTGCTGATGGCGCGGGTTCTTACGCTTTTGCTCACGCTGTTCTTGACGCTGTTCCTGGCGAGACAACTGAACCACTTCTTCATGCACTTGTTGTGGTGCATTGTCATGTTGTTGTGGCTCGCGTTGCTCTTTGTGCTTGTTGTTGCGTTGTTTTTTATGGCTGCGTTGTGATTTTTCTTCACGTTCAGCCTTTTCAGCCTGATCACGCTCTGGCTTATGTGCCACAGTTGATGGCGCAAGGTAAGCATTGCTACTTGGTGTAGCAGCTGGTTGTGGGACGTGCTGCGGCGCCTGCTGTGCAGCAGGTGATGTAACCTGGCCGAACTGACCACGGCTGACTGCGCCGTTATTTACCAGCTGTTCAATCGCAGCAGCTGCATTATTGGCAGTGCGAGATTGATCTACAGTTGCAGCCTGCTTTTGTACAAACAGGTTTTCTAACCAAGCACATGGGCTGGCAGCAGGTGCAGCAACCTGGGCAGGTGCCTGTTGGGCAACCGGCGCTTGCTGTGCAGTCTGGTTCTGATTTTGCTGGTTTTGATGTTGATTATTACGGCGTTTATTGTTTCTGCCATTGTTTTGTTGCTGAGCAGGCGCTGGTGCAGCTGCATGCGTATGTTGTTCTTCTTCTAAATGCCACTCAGAAGACTCATAACCCAGTTCTTTTTCACTTGAACGTGTTGCTTCAGTGCGTTCATAGCTAGTTGGTGCGAAACCTTCAGGATTATAAGAAATCTCGTAATGCGGCGTTTCCAGGTGCGGGTGCGGCAATACAGTCACACGTGTACTTGAAGTCTGTTCTAAGTAAACCAGGCTGTGACGCTTTTCATTCAATAAGAATGCAGCGATTTCAACCGGTACTTCAACCTGAACTTCACCATGACGTTCACGCAGAGCAATTTCTTCCACTTTACGCATGATTGAAAGTGATAAAGAACGCAGGTCACGCACCATACCTGTGCCATGACAGCGTGGGCAGACATAACCAGTGGCTTCTTCAAGCGAAGGACGTAAGCGTTGACGACTCATTTCCATCAGGCCAAAACGTGACAATTGACCAAACTGGATACGTGCGCGGTCACTTTGGGTTGCTTCACGCAGTTTTGCTTCAACCATGCGCTGGTTGCGGTCTTTGGTCATATCGATAAAGTCGATCACGACTAAGCCACCAATATCACGTAAACGTAACTGGCGTGCAATTTCTTCAGCAGCTTCAAGGTTGGTATTTAACGCGGTATCTTCAACATCCTGACCACGAGTCGATTTTGCCGAGTTGATGTCGATCGATACCAATGCTTCAGTTTGGTCAATCACGATTGAGCCACCTGAAGGAAGTTTTACTTCGCGTTCATAAGCCGTTTGGATCTGGCTTTCGATACCAAAATGCGCAAACAAAGGCTCATTTAAAGTATAGGTTTTGAGCTTGTCTAATTGACGTGGCATGACCGCTTTTACGAAGTTGTATGCTTCGTTATAGGCTTGTTCAGAGTCAATCAGAATTTCAGCAACGTCATCACGTAAATAATCACGGATGGCACGTGTCACCACGCCAGCTTCTTGATGAACCAGCATCGGCGATGGGCCTGAGTTTGCTGTGCTTTGAATTTGAGCCCAAAGGTCTAACAAGTGCTGTAAGTCGAGTTGCAATTCTTCTTGTGAACGACCGATCCCGGCAGTACGCACAATCACGCTCATGCCGCGAGGTACATTTAAAGACGCCAGCATCTCTTTCAGTTCTTCACGGACTGAACCCGAAATCTGACGGCTGATCCCCCCACCTTTCGGATTGTTTGGCATCAATACCAGATAACGACCAGCAAGAGAAATGAAAGTAGAAAGGGCAGCACCTTTATTGCCACGTTCTTCTTTTTCTACCTGAACCAGAAGCTCGGTGCCTTCAGTGATCAGTTCGCGGATATTCGAAGTTTGGCGAGGATCTGCTTTGTAGTAAGTATTGGCAATTTCACGCATCGACAAGAAACCTTGACGACCCGCACCGTATTCAACAAATACAGCTTCTAAAGAAGGTTCTACGCGAGTCACGTGACCTTTATAGATATTAGATTTCTTTTGTTCACGGGTACGATTCTCTAAATCGAAATCGTAAAGACGCTGACCAGTGACAAGTGCAACGCGAATCTCTTCGGCATGTGTTGCATTAATCAACATACGTTTCATGGGTGTAACACCTTATAGTGATACACAGCAAAAAATCGCTATACACGTAGCGAACATCACACATCACGGATCAATGGCTCAAATCTGCAATGAATTTCATTGTGGTTTGAGTCTTTTATTCCCAGCGTCTATTTTGATATAGATCAGCTTTGGTTTTGATTCACGTATTGATGATGGCAATACGGCTTCAATCTTTAAACGATTAAAGTCACCTGAACGCTTCACTGGCGGACGAGCGGTGCATTGGATGTGAGTAACTTTCACTGTCACATTGCTCGAAGATCATCCCTTCTTTATAGATAGAGTGTCTTGATACGGAATTATCGTCGTACCTTTACAAACTGTGCAGATCCAATGCATCAAACGCTGTTGCCTGAAGTCGTCTTCAGGGTGCGACTAATCTGATGTGTATCAGTTTACGTTTAAAAGCCAACTAGGTTGGCGACATATTTTTTCAGACAAACTGATTTATGTACCTGAAGTACAATTAAACGCAACAGTTTGCTTTTTTGCCGATATAATAAGCCTTCGGCGTCGGCATAATTCTTTTGGGACCTTCCCGTATTATGTGAGGGTTTAATTGAATGATCATGTACAGAAATAAATCTGTCATGCACCAACTTTTACTCACAAACGATGGTTTCCGTGCGCTGACTATATCAAACCTTGAATCATCTGCCTATGGGCTAAGCTTATGTTTCTTGTGTAAAGCATAGCCTAAGTGGTCATTTATTAATCAATTTCAATCAATTTTTAGGTCATAGTAACTGTATGAATTCTACGCAACAATGGCAAAACGTCACGTGGTTTGAGGTGGATGAGCACCAAGATGGACAGCGAATCGATAATTTCCTGTTTAGCCGTCTAAAAGGTGTACCAAAAAGCCGCATCTATCGTTTGATTCGTGAAGGCCAGGTTCGCGTCAATAAAAAACGAATTAAGGCAGAAACTAAACTGGCCATTGGTGATCAAATCCGTGTGGCACCAATACGTTATGAACAAAAAGATGAATCTGCTGCACCGGTTTCTGACAAGGTCGCTCAAGGTCTGTTGGCACGTGTAATCTATGAAGATGAAGGCTTGATGGTTGTCAATAAACCTTCCGGGATTGCGGTACATGGCGGTAGCGGTGTGGCCTATGGCCTGATCGAAGGTCTGCGTGCTGCAACGGGTAAAAAATACTTGGAGCTGATTCATCGTATTGACCGTGATACATCCGGTCTGGTGATGATCTCGAAAAAACGTAGTGTGCTTAAAACCCTGCAAGATTTATTACGTGAGCATAAAATTAAAAAAACTTATGCGGCAGTCGTGAAAGGGCAAGTAAGTCTGGATAAGCAACTTATTGATGCACCTTTACACCGTTATGAGCTGTCTAATGGTGAACGTCGTGTCCGTGTTTCTAAAGAAGGTAAGGATTCGAAAACTCAGTGGAATGTAGCAGAACGCTTCATGCATGCAACGCTGGTCTATGCATCGCCATTGTCAGGTCGTACCCATCAGATTCGTGTACATGGTTTAAGCATTGGTCATCCGCTGGTGGGTGATGAAAAGTATGGTCATGAGACGGAGTATCGTGGGCCAAAACCACGCCGTTTATGTTTGCATGCCATGCGTCTGGAGATTCCGGGTTATCCGACCATTGAGGCACCTTTACCTGAAGATATGCAGAGTCTGGTTGCACAGCTTCGCGCGCAAAAGGCGGATAAGGTAGTCACACCTGCGGAAGATGATGAGTAAGTTAAACTTCTTATGTCTCTTTATTTATGACGATTTAGAGGCTAGGTTTCTCATCTAAATAGATGACAGGCGACATGGATGTCGCCGTTACTCTGTGGCATAGGGAAATGCCATCAGAGTAACAAAGGATTTTTGCTACTTTTCATCCTTGAAAAGTAGATAATACCTATGCGAAAAGTAGCTGCTTATTGAAGTCAATTGTGGTGATGAATTAATTTAATACGTCTCTCCCTTGTGCAGCAGTGCTGCTCTTCTCCTGATAGGAGAGGACTCTAAAAGCTGAATCAAATCTAGGAAATCTTTATGAACTCACCTGTAAAACTGGTCATTTTTGATTGGGATGGCACTTTGTTTGATTCAGTTGCTCAAATTGTGGCTAGCCTGCAGTTTGCCGCGCAGCAATTTAATCAACCGCTGACCAATGCTGATGCCAAAAGCATTATCGGTTTAGGTCTGCCGGAAGTCGCACAACGATTATTCCCAGCTGTGCCAGAATTGCATGCGGATATTTTGCAGGCTTATTCAGAACATTATGTAGCGAACTCTGTTGAGGATGCCTGGTTTGAAGGTGTATCTGAGATGCTATACGCATTAAAAGATCAAGGGATTAAACTGGCTGTCGCTACAGGTAAAAGCCGTAAAGGGTTGGACCGTGTATTAAAGCAGACCAATAGTCTGGAATTATTTCATGCGACTCGTGCTGCCAGTGAAACTCGTTCTAAGCCTCACCCATTAATGTTAGAGGAAATTCTAGCAGAAACTGGTGTACATGCCCATGAAGCGATTATGGTGGGGGATACCTCTTATGACCTGGAAATGGCGCTGAATATTGTCATGCCAAGTGTAGGCGTAAGTTATGGTGTGCATACGTCAGAGACTTTAGCGAATTTTAATCCGCTGTCGATTGTGAATGATGTCAGCAGCTTACATGAGTTTTTATTGGCTAAAGTCCAATGGAAGGAAGCGATTTAATTCAGTATGCTGGGTTTTATCAAATGACAGACAATTTATACAGTTTAAATGTCTGTCATTGAATTAAATTCGCGCATTTAATCTAATCTTTTAGTCTAAAGCTGCAAACTTGATCAATTTGAACGACCAAAATTGTTGAGAATTTCACTCGGTATTTTTCTATTAAAATTAATCAAATTATTGTTTTATATGAATTAACATAAGAAATATTTATAGCTATTAGCTATAGCGAAAAATAAAATAACTATTGGCATTCATTCATTAATTTTCCGATTCTTAGACTGTTTATTTTTATGCTCTTTTCAGTATCCGCCACTTTTCCAAATTGCAGAACGTTTTTTGCTTTTGGTCTGGCTCTATTCTGGATTCCAGCATAAACCTCATTTTTGCAGTTTAAGGAAACATTGATGTCGAATTCTGCTGTCGTTGAATCAGTTGCTCAAGCACTCCGTAGCGCTGAATTATCACAAACTGCGATTGCACCGATTCGCCCGGAACTTGGCGGTGAAAGTGCTGACGTAGATATCGCCTATGCCGTTCAGGAAGTGAATACCGAGCGTGCTTTGTCTGAAGGTCGCCGTCTGGTGGGTCGTAAAATTGGTTTGACGTCTAAAGTCGTTCAAGCGCAACTGGGTGTAGATCAGCCGGATTTCGGTATGTTATTTGCCGACATGGCCTATGGCGATGGTGAAGCAATTCCAGCTGGCTTTCTGATTCAGCCGAAAGTTGAAGCAGAAATCGCATTGGTGATTAACCAGGATTTAACCAAAGAAAAACACACGTATGCAGACATTATCAGCGCAACTGATTATGCACTGCCTGCAATTGAAGTGGTCGATAGCCGTATCGAAAACTGGAAAATCAGTTTAATCGACACCGTTGCAGATAACGCATCTTCAGCGGCTTTTGTATTGGGTTCACGTCCTGTGAAACTCGACAACCTTGATCTTGTAAATTGCAAAATGACCATGACTCGCGCAGGTGAAGTGGTATCTCAAGGCGTAGGTAAAGCATGTCTTGCAAACCCGTTGAATGCCGCAGTTTGGTTGGCTGACGAAATGGTACGTCGTGGCCGTCCATTGCTTGCAGGTGACATCATTTTGACTGGTGCGCTTGGTCCAATGGTTGTCGCAAATGCAGGCGACGAATTTGTCGTTGAGATTGAAGGCTTTGGTTCAGTAACAGCTGCTTTTGCTGCTGAATAATCGAATATTGAGAGTACATTCATGAAAAAGATTAAATGTGCAATGATCGGTCCAGGTAACATCGGTACTGATTTGCTTTACAAATTACAACGCAGCGAATGGTTAGAACCAGTATGGATGGTGGGTATTGACCCAACTTCTGAAGGTCTTGCGCGTGCTGCGAAAATGGGTTTAAAAACTACTGCTGAAGGTGTTGATGGTCTTCTTCCTCACGTTCTTGAAGATGACATCAAAATTGTATTCGATGCAACGTCTGCTTATGTACACGCTGAAAACAGCCGCAAGTTAAATGAACTTAGTGTGCTCATGATTGACTTGACGCCTGCTGCGATTGGTCCATTCTGCGTACCACCAGTAAACCTTGAAGCATTGCTTGCGGCTGGCGAAGTGCCAAACGTAAACATGGTAACTTGTGGTGGTCAGGCAACAATTCCAATGGTTGCTGCAGTATCTCGCGTTCAACCTGTTGAATACGGTGAAATCATTGCAACTGTATCGACTAAATCTGTTGGTCCAGGTACACGTAAAAACATTGATGAATTTACGCGTACAACTGCAGGCGCAATTGAGAAAGTTGGTGGTGCGAAACAAGGTAAAGCGATCATCATCATTAACCCGGCTGAGCCACCACTGATGATGCGTGACACTGTTCACTGCTTAGTTGAAGGTGAACCAGATCAAGCAGCGATCACTGAATCAGTACACGCAATGATTAAAGAGGTTCAAAAATATGTACCAGGTTACAAATTAGTAAACGGTCCTATTTTTGACGGTAACCGTGTTTCTATCTTCCTGGAAGTAGAAGGTCTTGGTGACTTCTTACCTAAATATGCAGGTAACTTAGACATTATGACAGCAGCAGCTGCACGTACCGCAGAAATGTTCGCTGAACACGTATTCAACAAAGAAGAAGCTTAAGGAGCAACCACATGTCTAAGATTATTGTTCATGATATGACTTTGCGTGATGGTATGCACCCACAGCGCCATCAAACCACTGTTGAGCAAATGATTGCCATTTCAACCGCACTTGATGATGCAGGCGTACCTTTAATTGAAGTAACGCATGGTGACGGCCTGGGTGGTTCATCAGTGAACTACGGTTTTGCTGCTGCAACTGACGAAGAATACCTATCTGCTGTTGTGCCACGTATGAAGAATGCAAAAATTTCTGCATTGCTTTTACCAGGTATCGGTACGGTTGACCATTTGAAAATGGCACATGAAATTGGTGTATCTACCATTCGTGTGGCGACGCATTGTACTGAAGCGGACTGTTCTGAACAGCACATCACCGCTGCACGTAAATTAGAAATGGATACAGTGGGCTTCTTGATGTTAGCTCACATGGCTTCACCTGAAAAATTGCTTGAAGAAGCAAACAAGATGGTGTCTTACGGTGCAAACTGTATTTATGTGACTGACTCTGCGGGTTACATGCTTCCTCAAGATGTGATCGACCGCGTAGGTCACTTACGTCAACACTTGGATCCAAGCATCGAGCTAGGTTTCCACGGTCACCATAACTTAGGTATGGGTGTATCGAATACGGTTGCTGCTGTTCAAGCAGGTGCGCTACGTGTAGACTTGGCTTCTGCTGGTCTTGGTGCTGGTGCGGGTAACACACCACTTGAGCTGTTTATTGCTGTAGCTAACCGTATGGGTATGGACACTGGCGTTGACTTGTTCAAAGTACAAGATGTTGCTGAAGACCTTGTGATTCCAATGATGCACAACCCAATTCGTGCAGACCGTGATGCGGCTACTTTAGGTTATGCGGGTGTTTACTCTTCATTCCTGTTGTTCGCGAAACGTGCTGAAGCGAAATATGGCGTATCTGCGCGTGAAATCCTGATGGAACTTGGTCGCCGTGGTACGGTGGGTGGTCAGGAAGACATGATCGAAGATTTGGCATTAACCATGTCTAAAGCGCGCGAGTTACAAGCTTAATTGTTAAAACGCAAGTTTTAAAAAAAGCGTCCGAAAGGGCGCTTTTTTATTTTTAAATTTAAAAATATTTAAGTAACACAATTAAAAATAAATTTAGAAATAACTTATGTATGCTGTCATGCATAAATATTTGAACTGCGAAATAAATCCCCTGAATTAAATAGCTATCATATTTTTTATAAATACAACTTATAGTTTTTGGGTATTATAAAAAGCCTTAAACGTAAAAACGATTAAAAAATAGATTTTAAAGAGTTTATATATTAGATCTCTTTCATAAATCAAAAAACGATCTTCTTTTTGGTTAATATTTGCACTCCGGATTTCTTGGCATTCGTGCATAATCTGCGGATGAAATATATCGATTCAAACAAGCTTTCTGACCCTCAGTTCAAGCGATACACAGGCATCTCATGGTCAACTTTCTATTTGATGGTTGAGCAATTGCAGAAGCATGTCTCTGCCAAAGGCAGACCGCCCAAGTTAAGCCTGGAGGATCAGGTTCTGCTCTGTCTGAGCTATTGGCGGGAATACCGAACCTTATTTCACGTTGCGACGAGTTACGGGGTTTCAGAGCCCACAGCCTCAAGAATTGTCCGTCATGTTGAAGACTGCCTGATTCGGTCCAATCTGTTTAATTTACCCAAAGATTTACCCGAGGGCGAAGGCATCGACTGGAATGTTGTGATCGTGGATGCCACGGAAATTCCAATCCAAAGGCCTAAAAAAACAGAAGAAAAGCTATAGCGGCAAGAAAAAGCCCCATACCTTTAAAGTACAGGCCATGATTCACTACAAAACTCAGCAAATTCTGAGTTTATGTACCAGTCGCGGTGCAGTGCATGATTTCGAGTTGTTCAAACGCAATTTAAACCAGATTCCTTTTGGGGCTTTTATCCTTGCAGATAAAGGCTATCAGGGGATTTATGTGTTGTATCCGAATAGCCTGTTGCCATTAAAAGCCAAAAGACACTGTAAATTGGATCCTGAATTGAAAATCTATAATCAGGAAATCAATAAAAGAAGAATCGGAATTGAGCATGTATTTGGCAGCCTGCAAGCATTATT
>NZ_LFRE01000004.1:0-1827 GCF_001077515.1 Acinetobacter sp. VT 511
TGCATTATCATGATTATACCGATCAGACGCATGGCTTTATTAATCTGACCAGTATTTCAAGACGCGCCAAAAAGAATGTAATTGCAATGAGTAAACACTTCCGTAAGTTCTGGGATAAGCATAGTTAAAAATAGCTCTCTGTATAGAGAGTAATAAATCAAATCTCAATTAAGGTGTTTCACGTGAAACACAAGTTTTTACTTTTTATGTACCTTGGCTTCAGGAACGACCAGTTTGAATTTAGGTACATAAAAGCTTTGTATATATTTAGCGCGGGAAAAATCCGGGAAAATTGATTGAGTATTTTGCTACTCTACCTGAGCGAGTTTGGATAGATAGCCTCGGAATTGCGGGCTAAACTGATAGTGCATTGTTGTACGTTCCGCTTTGGATGAGGCTCTTAGCACTAGCCAAACCGTATACAAATCCGGAACAAGCAGCCGACAGATCAAATGCCGCGGCACCTTTTGCACCCAATTTGTCCTGCAAGATGCAGGCTGTCGATGGGAACGAAGAATCCGGAGTAATGGTTGCAACAATAATCAGATCAAGATCACTGCCTGTCATGCCTGCAGATTCAAGGGCTTTAATAGCCGCTTCATATGCCAGATCAGAAGTTGCCTGATCGGGTGCAGCGATGTGACGCTCTTTGATTCCTGTACGACTGACGATCCACTCGTCATTGGTATCGACCATTTTCTCCAGATCGCTATTTGTCAAAATTTTCTCAAAAGCGTTCGGGTAAGTCTCGCCATGGAATACCTGAACGATACCGATACAATACTGCTTCAACAAATAGCCTGTTATCTTTGGCAGTTACTCCAACAGTACTCGCACGTCCAGGCAACAGATCCTTAATCTGCTCCCACTGATCATCTCTTAATGCATAGCGTTTAGTCATGAAAAAATAATGAGGACAGGTTAGATTTTCTCAAGCTAATTGATGAAAGGCTCTAATTAAAAACGTGGAATATTGATCAAAGATTAGCCGTGGAAAGTGAAAAAGCATAAAAAAGCCCGAACTGGGATGCTCGGGCTATAAAATTGAAACTATAGCGTTGAAATTTCACAAGAAATATAAAACATTTTGTATAACATACCATGGACGACAACGCAAACAAAACTGCCACAAAAAACAGCATACCCCCAAGAAAGAACTTCCTCCGCAATAAACGGGCCGCAAAAAAGGGGAAACCGCTGCGATGGGTTACTTTCACCCTGCAGCCTGTCCGTTTCAACATAGGACGCAACCTGAAAAAATGCGGCAGCAGAATATTCATCTCTGCCACGCGTCCATCGTGAGCACGCAGGTCCCAAACTTCCAGTCCCTGCTCTGCCACCGTGTTGATTAATGTTTCAATGTCTCCCCCAGTGACCGTGATTCGGACTGCTCCCCGCAGTTTGTACAGACTGGGCTGCTTCATCCGTTCCCCTCCACTCCATTCATATGAATATCCAGAAAGCGCCCCCCAGCCGGTGATGCGATAGAGTTCAGTTGATGGTGTCACTGCAATCAGTGGCGCGAGCGTCTCGGGAATATCGCTGGTACGGTTTTTCTCGGTAAACCCCCAGGAAGGCTCTCGTCCTTGCTCAATTGCGGCCCGCTGAAAGCTCGCTGACAGCTCCGGACTGTAATTAAATCGCGGCTGGGTCACGAACCACCCCTTACGATCCTTACGGAAGATTTTGGATTCTGCCTCGAGGTTCAACAACGCCTGGCGCAGCGTCATACGTTTAATGCCCAGCAGTTCTCCCAGCTCTCTTTCTGAAGGGAGTTTTCCACCCGGCGTGGTGATGCCATCTTTCAACCACCGATCCAGTTTCTCT
>NZ_LFRE01000040.1:0-1998 GCF_001077515.1 Acinetobacter sp. VT 511
CAACGACAGCTTCGATCATGTGTCGGGCTTCACGCCGATCCTCGCGATATGAACCGAACCGCCTATCTGGCCTGCGTGGCGAGACCGGCGCCGCACGCAGCCGAGCGGTTGCGTAATGTTGCCGAGCGTCTGCGATCGCCCGCGATGGTCGAACTGGTCGAATCGCACGGCCTTCTTGTCTGCGGCGACCCCAGTGCTGCGCAGCTGGCGCTGCCAACCGGTGACGGTATCATCCTTGGTCATCTGTTCGACCGGAAGGATAGCACGCGAGTCACCGACCCGGCGAAACTCGGTGACATTCCCATCGACGAATTCGTGAAGGCCTATTGGGGAGGCTATATCGCGATCCGCGCACTCGAGGATCGGGTCGAAATCTTCCTTTAGAGCTTTTAACATCGTCTCTTAAAGCATTAAAATATCTGATAGAGCCATGCTCTGGAGTATTATTACCTTGATCATATCCAGATAGTTCTCTTCCATCATCAGTTATTGTAGTCGCTAACCAAATTGGATTTTTTTGCTTTTCCCATGGAAGAATTAGAGCATTTCCATACCTTCTAAAGCGTTGAGTGTTTGATTGTGAAAAGGGATCTTTTTCTAACTCTCTAAATTCATTGAAAATAGTTAATTTTTAGTTAATGTCAACTTCTGAAGCCTTATATTTTATATAACCATTCTGTTGAAAGTCTTCTTGTAATTTTGAAACATCATCTTCTTGATTTAAATTAAATTGATGATTTTCGTTTGGATATTCTTTTCTTAAATTTTCTTCAGCAGTTTTATCTATGCAACAAAAGAATTGCTAAGTACGATCTTTATCATCTCGATTATTGTGGCGATGAGCCGTGTTCTGATCAGAACAGGCATTAATGAGGTCATGGTAACACCCGTCACCCGGTTTATCCGTTCTCCTCAGGTCGCGTATTGGGGTATCGGATTGATCATGATGGTAGTATCACTATTTTTCTGGCCATCCCCGGCCGTAGCACTCGTTGGTGCAGTACTGCTTCCTGTAGCCGTGCGTGTAGGTCTTCCTCCGATTGGAGCTGCTATTGCCATGAACCTGTTCGGACATGGGATTGCACTGTCGGGAGATTACATTATTCAGGGGGCTCCCAAACTTACAGCTGATGCGGCGGGTATACCGGTTACTTCCGTCATGACGGCCAGCATACCTCTGGTCATTGTCATGGGCACCGTATCTATATTCAGGTCATGTAGACATATTGCTGGACAGACTTGGAATTATTCTTCATCTAGAAACAAAGAAGCTGATGTTCATTAAGTCATACTCAAGATCCAGTACTGAAAAAGCTTGTTTCAATGAATGAGGCACATCAGGCTCTTCTTTAAATCCATAATGGATCGTTATTCTGAAAAAACCATTCTCTAGTACTTCAGAAACGATTCGCTTAGCTTCATCAACATACGGGATTTCAGAAGTCTTGATTGTCACCAAAAAATTACGTTCATGCAGAACTTTATTATGCTTTAGATTATGTAAAAGCGCATGGGGTAGGACTTGAGGCGTTCCAGTTAAAAATACAGCATTTCCACTCACTTTCTGACCTGTCTGTTCAAGGTGCTCAAGAAACACATTCAGTGCGCCAAGCTCAGGCCTCGCCGCGCGGAGTGGGTCGGTTTGTCAGCGTCACGTCCTTCTCCTCGCCCATGGCGGCCGTTCGGCGCCGCTCTCGAAACGGGATCGCGACCGCTGCGTCAAGTTGTCAGCGCACGGATGACCGGATTATTTCTCGCCCGGCGCCTTGGCCTCGGGGTCGTGCAGCACGTCCTGACGATACAGCATCGTCACCAGGGTGTGCAGCACCAGGGCCAGCGGCGTGGCGAAAAGCACCCCCAGCGGCCCGAACAGCGAGCCGATCCCCACCACGGCGAAGATGCCCAGCACGACCGGCAGGTTGGCCACGTTCTTCTGCACCATGGGCGTGATGAAGTTGGCCTCCAGCTGAGAGATGACGACATGAAGCAGCACCGCCA
>NZ_LFRE01000041.1:0-76022 GCF_001077515.1 Acinetobacter sp. VT 511
GCACGTGCCGTGACCAAAGGTGGCTTTAACTCACTACCAAAATTCACTTTCCCAGGTGGTTCTTTAATCGGTGATGATGCCGGCTTCCTGAACTTTGCCAAGATCAAAGGCTCACATACTGCGATGAAGTCAGGCATGCTCTGCGGTGAAGCGGTATTTGAAGCAATCAAGGCCGGTGTAGAGAAAGGCGGTGACCTGGCAGTTGCACGTGTAACTGAAGGCGAAGATTTCTTCGTAAAAGAGTTGACTGCTTATACAGACAAGTTCAACAACAGCTGGCTGAAAGAAGAGCTGTATAGCGCGCGTAACTTTGGCCCTGCAATGCATAAGTTTGGTCAATGGATGGGTGGTGCATTCAACTTTATCGACCAGAACGTGTTTAAAGTACCATTTACCCTGCATGACCTGGTGCCAGACTTTAAGACATTGAAAACTGTTGATGCGGTGAACTTCAAGCCGAACTATCCAAAACCGGATGGCAAGCTGACTTTTGACCGTCTGTCTTCAGTGTTTGTATCGAACACCGTGCATGAAGAAAACCAGCCTGCGCATTTGAAACTAACTGATGCTTCAATTCCAGTGAATGTGAACCTGCCAAAATGGGATGAGCCAGCTCAGCGCTACTGCCCGGCGGGTGTATATGAAATCATGGAAAATGATGATGGTTCAAAACGCTTCCAGATCAATGCAGCCAACTGTGTGCACTGCAAGACCTGTGACATCAAAGATCCTTCTCAGAACATTACCTGGGTAACACCGGAAGGTGCGGGTGGTCCTAATTACCCTAACATGTAATGTTAGGTTAGGGTAATTCTTGCGAAGCAGTGCTTCTCATATCCAAATATGTAATTTGATATGAATTAAAATAAACCCGCTCAAAAGCGGGTTTATTTTTATAGGATACTTTTAAATACCTAAATATTTTTAGATTTAAACAAGTTACGATTGTTTTATTTTAGCCAATTAAATCTTTATTTGTTGCTTCTAAATACCAAATTGTTTCGCCCCAATCACTTTCTAATTTAGGGAAAATATCTCCCTCTGTAAAATACCGTGAATTAGACTGATTTGCGGGACTCCACCAATAGCCTGTTTTCGGACATTTTTGGCCTGCTAAAGCTTTTAAATTTTCTATAACAATAGATTCTACTGTACCGCCTTGATCTGAAATTCTTTCTATTAAAGTCCAAGATGTTTCAAAATATAATTTTTCTCTAGTTTCCTTATTTCTACATGCATATCTAGGTGCAAAACCATTATCATCTTCTTTACTACTTGCCAGGAATATCAATTTATTATCATATTCATTGCATACATAAACCCCTGTTTTATTTATTTTTTCTTTAGATCTAACTATATTTCTTGAATCTAAACGATAAATAGGATAAGAACCTGGCAACTTTATATTTATTCCATTAAATATTTCTGCCTTTGGAAACTCATTATTAAGGAACCCTTTATCCCAATATGTTGGATATGTTTTTTCAATAATTAAAGCGTATTTTTTCGAAATTAAGTAATAATCCCAACATTGTTTAACTTTGTTATGAGGTAAATTATCCATCCAATAGAAAGAAAATTCACTAAGACCTTTATCATTTGATCGAATTTCTGCCGCACAATCAAGATATGTAAAATCGCCTGATTTAATTTTTATATAAGCAATATCAATACGATCCATCGTATTTCTTAGATTTGGCAATACTGTTTCTCCCCAATTAATATCTGCCTGCTCTGAAAAAGGTAAGGTTCTCAAGTCATAAGGCAAATTATGAATATAAAGCTCAAATAATCCCTCTAATCCTGTTAAAAAATTATGATAATTATTTCTCATTATTTCAAAAAAATCTAAAGAACTAAATTTTTCCAATAAATAGACTTCTTTAGGATGGACGCTATTATTCATATTAAAAACCTAGAATGTATATATTATTTTGATTTATTTTCCGAACGAGGAGCCAAAGTATAATCTCCTAATCGTGTTTCTAAAGCTGGCACACCTACAATTGAAAAATCACCAATTATTGTATCTGTACCATACCCCCATCCAGTTAATTTACGTTTACTTAAGCCGGAAGGGATCAAATCTTTAGGATCCAAGACTATTTGTATTCCCCCACCTTTTAAATAAAACTCACCTCGCTGTTGAGAGGCTGCTGGACCTTCCCAACCATACAGTTTCTGACCTTTTGGAACAGTATACTCAAGATATTCCCCATTACTATTCCAGCTTGCCCAAACTGCAAACTTATCTCTCCATTCCTCACGGCTTTTCAATTTATCAAACTCAGATTTTCTCATCCAACAGATACTATTATCCAAACTCCCAGGTGCGACTACACGTACTAGTACATCGCCTTCTTTAAAAACTTCAGCTTCAATCATATCTTCAGCAAAAGTATTATATTTTCCCTGGAGAGGATGAGAATAGCCGCTTTTTAAGGCTAACTGGGTATCTCCTAAGCTGGGATGCAAAGGAGTATTTGCTGTTTTAGGGTCTTGGCTTGCAGGCTCAAAAGGTAATTCTTCACCTTTAATTTTTTTATGCACCCAATTAGGTTTCCTTTGTCTAAAAGCATCTAACTCTTCATCGTCTGATACTCTTCTAAATTGGGTTAAATTTTTAATATTAGTTTTTGCTTTATACGCATGGTCTGTTTCTTTATCTATTCGAGCAGCCAACTTTTCTAAAAAATCTTGAACAGGTTTTAAAAACTCACCCAATTTTTGGTTAGCAGCTTGACGCACATCCAATACATCCTGCAACATTTTTCGAGCTTTCTGTCCAATAATTTGGCTACCGTATTTATCAATAAAGTTAACTGTTTGCCTTAAATATCCAATTAATTTATCAAATACTTCAAGCAATGCTTGTTTGGTTAATTTAGTTTTAATTTCTCTAAGTTTTTCAGCTGTTGCTTTATAAATATTGGTAATCTTGGTATCTTTTAAAGCTTTTTTTACTGCGGGACGTGCTAAAAATTTATTTAATTCAGTAATCCCACTTTCAATAGATGGTTCAGCTAACTTATAAATATTAGTGCCGGTTAACTTTACTAATTTTGCTCCTGGTCTCATCATAAATCTACGTATAGGAGCCAAAAGTACTTTAAATATGCCCTTAAATAAGGAACCTAGTACAGGAAATAATCCAATAAGGGTTAATATCAGCCCGATCCATGCCCATGGGTTATGTAAATCGTCTTTAATTTTTTTAGCATTTGCACATAAGTCACGTATATCACAGATCTGATCTACAAATGGAATCATAGAGATCACAGTACCGGTAACAATCTGAGCAGTACTCTGCTCTTCAGCAAAATCCCCTTGAATCACGACCCAAAGCCAGTCTGCAATATCAGTTAAAGTTTCTTGTCCCTTTTTTATTGCTTTATTCACAGGAGCAGCTATAGCTGCCATTGCATTTAATAATTCTTGTCTCGAAGGTAAAAAATCTGCCATTTTTATCACTTATTCTTCTATTTTATCAAGTTGATCTAATACCAGATCATAAGTATCCCAAGGTTTATCTATTATCTCAGCCTGCTCATATTCCACTCTAATCGCCTTTTCAGGTACATTATTATGATGAGCTTTACCCTGATCATCGAGTTGACCTTCAATGATTTGGTTACCTTCAAAAAATATTTTATAACCTACGCTAGAAAATGGCTGATTATCAGCATCCAAATGCTCTAAAGCAATCCAGTTCTGATTTTTAAAACTAGGTAAAGCTGGCAAGGAAGTATTTACCTGACTTCCTTTAACGAATAAATGCTGCCCCGCCTTTACCTCAAACTTACCACCCGTTGTTGACAAAATTCCCGCACTACTGATTTCAATCTTTGACCCGCCCGCGGTTAGTACAATCTTTTTGGCTGCAGTAATTTTGATCTGATCTTCAGTAGAGATAATTTTGATACCTTTACGCGCAATAACATCTATTCCATCTCCTTGTGCCTGAATCTCGACTTTGCCTTTACCTGCATATAAACGTGCTCCGTCTTGCACTGCGAACAGGCTTAGTTTCTGGCTGGCATGGGCAATCAAAGATTGTTGTGTACTCAGGTTAATACTCTCTCCTACAATGTAGCTGATTTGACCATCAGCAGATAAATGAATGTCCTGCTGGGTGCTCAGCGCAATCGATTGTGGTGCCGTTAGGATCATGATTGCCTGTTTAAAGGCAGCAGCTTTTTTCTGATCCTGTTGTTCAATCTGCTCAATCAGGCTTTTTAAATTCTCAAAAATTTCCAATGGATCAGTTTGCTGATTTTTAGCCACATCACTGAGCGCCTGGCTTACCTGTAGAGCTGATTGAAGCTGGCTTTTTGCTGGTTCAGCTTCTATATGTGAACCTCTTGCAGCCTGCTGTTTATGGGTCGAAATCAGTAGACCTTCACCTGCCCGTATTGCCCCCCACTGGTCTGTTCTCAGCTCAAATCCCTCTCCACGCCTCTCACCTTCAGCCTGTTCTTTCGGATGGCTCAAATCACCCAGGTTAAGTTGACTCGCAGCATGGCTGCTATGCAACTGTGCACTGATCTGTCCGGTGGTATCATCAAAACGTAACTGGTTAAAACCTTCTCCTTGCACTTCTTGCGAACGGATACCATTAAGTTTTTGGGTCTCTGGTAAGCGTCCTTTCTTGTCAAATTTTGTTGGTGAACGCTGACCTTCATGAATCCGGCCCACCACAAAAGGCCGGTCAATATTGCCATCAAAAAAGTCGATCACAACAATTTCACCAATGCGTGGCAAGAAGCGCACACCATAACCTTCCCCTGCCCAAGGCGTGAGAACATCTACCCAGGCCGAGTCAGTATCACTGTCATTTGTTCCGGCTCCATTATCATGGGTATGATCGTCCGGACGGGTGAATAAAAACCGGATTTTGATGCGTCCCCATTCATCCACATAAATGTCTTCACTTTCTGGCCCGACTACTTTTGCCCGTTGCGGACAGGCTGGTGGTCGATGCAATAAAGGCTGATATTCAGAAACCAAAGGAATATTGCGACGTTGTAAGACTAAATGATTGGTCTGGCGCTCATCAGCATCTTTAACTTCTGTCAGCTGCCACTGGCTTTGCTGAATTAAAACATTCACCTGTGCATTCAGGTCTTTGGGTAAATTATTCTGGTTATAGAATTGCTTGGAAAGAATCAGAAATTCTTTATCGGCTGCCTGATGCTGGTCAATTTCTGGATGCTGATCTAGTCGGAACCAGTAACCGACTTGCGCATCACGTACAGTAGATGTTGCTAAAAACTGCTTGGCCTGCACATCATAAAAATGTTGCAGGTTCTGGTTAACTTTCTCAATTTGCGCATTTGATGCTGACGTAGCCTGATCTTCATGCTTGAGGTCAGTGACCCATGCCGGACTAATATGCCACGCCTGTTCCAGCCCTAGACTGGCATTATCCTGAGTTTGGCTATGCTGATGCCTGCTTTGTACTGAACCTGCACCTTCCTCCTGACTCAAACGATCAGCATGCCAGCGCTGGATATGTACAGCAGTCGGCTGTAATTTTCGCTCTGCAATAAAGCTGGTCATGCTATCTGTCTGTTCGGTAGCACTAGAACGGTGGAAACGGATTACCCGGCGGCTTAGAGCCCGATATTGGCTATTATCATCAATCAATCTGAGTTTCTGTGCTGTAATCGGTGCAGAGGAATGTAGGAGCAATAGTTCAGATTCATCAATCAGCCAGTTAATACCTTCACTGCGCCATAAACGGGTTAAAAATTCATAGTCAGTTTCATTCGACTGCATACTAAAAGGACGCACATCATAAGTCTGCTGCAAACCGGATAAATCCAGCTTGAGTGCAGCCGCAAATAATGGGCTTTTACTCTGCCATTCCTCAAATAATATTCTGGTAATATCGCGGACACTTTTGTCCATAAAGACACGACTATTCCGGCGTTTATGCCAAAGTGAAGTGGCATCTTCCAAAGTAAGTTTATAAAGCGTTAATGCGCCATCACTTTGCCCCTGAACTGCCCGGGTAATAATGCCTGAACTGCGAAACAGCTGCCCCTGGTCTGTCACCTGATCTACCGCGACCTGTGTGCCTATGAAGCTTTTGAGAGGAATCAGGGCATTACTAGATAAACAAATAAGTTCAATCTTCAGCCCTTGATTGAGCACATGCTGTCCATCAATACGCTGCAGAAAGATTTCCGAATTAAGCTGTTGATTGGAAAACTGAATATGTAAAGCGCGTTTCTGTGCGCTTAATCCCAATTGTTCGAGTATTTGAGCAATAGAACTTCTGATCATTTTTATTTTTATGCTTATTTTTTCGGCATTATAATAAATTTAATTGATTAAGCCTAGCGAGTTTGGTCTGATGGATTTGCGTCAATTGTTCTCTGACCAGCGAAAATATGTTTGCTTGCTAAAGAGATGAGCTTTTTTAAACTTTATCTTTCTAGAATCAAGTTATTATTGTGAAATAGGCTTCACGCCCAGAAAGTATTGATTAATCGAAGCAGGGCAAATGATTCAGCTCATCTGCCCAACACGTTATTACCCTTTCTTTACCAGATAATGAAACTCTTTATTGCCATTTTCATCCAGGCGTTCTTCCTGTAACAGTAATTCATGCCCCAAGTGCATACAGAATTTTGGAATATCCCATGAAGTCGAATTATCCGTTGCAAACACCTCAACCACATCACCTGACTTGGACTTACGAATCGCCTGATGCAGCATCATCACAGGTTCTGGACAGCGTAAACCGCGAGTATTTAGTTGCAGGCTAGGAGTAATTTCAGCTTCAGACATCGGCAGACTCAGGAGGGAAAGACCAGGTTATTTTAACATAAACATGTGTCTATACCCATGACTGGCTTTATTGCCATTTTCGTTTTAAGTAGTTGACTGCGACAGTCACGGTCGCCTTAAATAATTGCAATAGACAACTGCATTTTCTGCGGTATGATAAAATTACATTTTTTTAGATATTAAGAGTTTTTAGGAAAGATCATGCACGAGGAATCAGGCCCGTCGTGGGGTATGCGCGGCTTACGCAAATGGCTGGGAACCGCTCCCGAAACTCGCGACGAACTGCTAAAACTAGTACAAGATTCACGTCGATTTCTAGAACCCGATACTGTAGCGATGCTAGAAGGCGTACTCGACCTTCCAGCGACCAAAATTCGTGAAGTGATGACACCACGCACTTCCATGATCAGCTTACAGGAAGATGACCAGCTTCTTGATATTCTGCATGTTTTGGTAGAATCAGCGCATTCACGCTTTCCCGTATTTTCATCAGATCAGCCTGATAATGTGGTGGGTATTTTGCTTGCCAAAGACTTGCTGCCTTTCCTGACCGAACCGACTTCTAAGGTGGATATCCGTGCCTTAATGCGCCAGCCACTGTTCGTACCTGAAAGTGCACGTTCAGATCAGGTTTTGCGTATGCTGAAAAATACCCAGACCCATATTGCAGTCGTAATTGATGAATATGGCTCCACTTCTGGTCTGGTGACATTAGAAGACATTCTGGAAGAGATTGTCGGTGAAATTGAAGATGAACATGATATTGCTGATGAAGAAGCATTGTATATTGTTCCCGACAATGATCCGACCACAGCCAATACCTGGATTGTGCAAGCACTGACTCCAATTGAGCATTTTAACAATATGCTCGATGCCGACTTTTCTGATGATGAAGTAGAAACCATGGGTGGCCTGTTATTGCAGGAAATCGGATTGGTGAGCGATTTAGAAGGTCAGGTGATTGAGCTTGGAAATTGGATCTTTACCATTCTGGAAGCGGATGCTCGTTCTATTCACTCGATTCGGGCTGTGCGCCAATGAGGGCACATTTCGACAAGTTGTTGAAGCTGTCTGAAAGTTCTGAGCAACTTCCACTGATCTATCCACTGCTGCTGTCTTTATTTTCCGGTGCCATCTTCAGTTTTGCACTGGCGCCGTACCACTATTGGTGGTTGGCCATCCTGTCTCCGGCGCTGCTTTATGCTTGTCTGCGTAAACGCAGTGCCAAACAGGCTTTTGGTATTGGCTGGGCTTATGGCATTGGTTTATGGTTTGTCGGTGCATTCTGGCTGTATACCTCAATCCATGAATATGGTGATACCAGCTCATTCCTTAGTGTCGTGATGATTCTGATCATGGCCTTGGTCATGGGTCTATTTACCGCAGTACAGACCTTTATCTACCGTCGCTTCTTTCCGGAAACCCCTCTGACCTTTGCGCCATTGTGGGTACTGTTTGAATGGGCGAAGACTTGGGTCTTTACAGGTTTCCCATGGCTATTTGCCGGCTATGCCTTTACCGAACGTTTGCTGGATGGCTATGCGCCACTCTTCGGTGTGTTTGGCGTATCCTTCGTGGTGATCCTACTAGCTTGTGCTTTGGTTGAGATTCTTAATCGTCGTGTGTTCTGGGCAATCCCCTCCCTGCTGCTCTTGCTAGGTGCCTGGGGAGCTTCGCAACTGACTTTTGTAGAACAGAAAGAAGGCACTAAGCCACTCAGCGTGTCCCTGATTCAGGGTAATATTCCACAAGATTTGAAATGGTTGACCGAATATCAGGTTAAAACCCTGCTGATCTATGCCAATCTGACCAAAACCGAATGGGGTCGTGATTTGATCGTGTGGCCAGAATCTTCGATTCCGATGTTTCAGGCCGATATTCCTGATTTCCTGGATGCGATGAAAGCACAGGCAGAGAAATCAGGAAGCTCCTGGGTTACCGGTATTCCTTATTGGGATCTGAAAGAATCCCAAGCCGAAGGCACACCGAAGTATTACAACAGCATCATGGCCAGCGGTGATGAAGCGAGTGGGCTGTACAAGAAACAGCGCCTGGTGCCATTTGGTGAATACATCCCACTTTCCGGCGCGCTCAGCTGGGTACTTCCCGCTTTGCAAAATGATCCATCTATGAGCGGTTTTTCTCGTGGGGCAAATGATCAGCAACCGCTAAATATCAAAAATCAGCATCTGGGCTCTGCGATTTGCTATGAAGTCGCTTATCCGAATCTGACCCGTCGCAATGCCAGTCAAAGTGACTTTCTGGTAACGGTATCTAATGATGCCTGGTTTACTGGAACTGCCGGACCGCAGCAACACCTGCAAATGGTGCAAATGCGAGCCAAGGAAAATGGTCGCTGGTTTATTCGTGCTACCAATACCGGTGTAACCGCCTTTATTGATCATAATGGTCATATCGTGAAACGTGCGCCTATGGATCAAGAAGCGGTATTACGCGGTGAGTTGCCAGCAATGCAGGGTGAAACGCTGTATACCAAACTGAGTGACTGGCCTGTGCTGATTCTCTCAGCCCTGCTGTTATTACTTGGATGGCGTTTCCGCCCACGTAAAGTGGATGTCAGCTTTAAGTCGAGAAGATAATTTCTTAAGTTCCCTGTCCTGAGCTAATTTTAAAGCACTGCTTTTTAAATTAGCGCAAATGAGGGTTAGGGAGAGGTAAATTTATATCCTCTTCTTAATCCTCTCTCAGAGGGAGAGGAAGTTTTATGCATAATTTTAAAATAAAAAAACCGAGGCTTATGCCCCGGTTTTTTTATTGAGAAAATAATTAAATCTGTACAGCAAGATAGGACATCATACTGGCCAATGATAGCATCGGCAGAAAACGGTAGAGCTGAACCACGCCACGCTCAAAGGATGAAATTCCTTCCTGTTTCACCTCCATGACGCTGGCTTTTAATGCCGACCAGAAGCACAAAGCTAACAGGCTGCTCATCAGACTCAATGCAAAGAAACCTACCATGATCTGGCTGCTACCTTCGGTGCTTTGCCACAAATGCAAAACTGCTTGGCTCACCGGAAGAATGCTTAGAACCAAAAAGACAGATTTCAGCATTGTCCAATGAAACTGATTTATTTCATCTCTTATGATTAATGCTTTCATACCTATCTCCTTTGGCCGAATTTGTGCCATAGAAATCATTATGAGCTTTTTTATGGAAATGAAAAGTCTATATTTATTCATATTTTACGATAATTGTAATCGATAAACATGGGAATACTTCTTATTATGACTATCAAATAGAATGGATTATAAAATTAATTTTAAATTCATGTGTTTAGATTATATTTATGTATTAAGAGTTATTATCACTTCACTTAGTATTGAGATACCCAATTAAATGAAGTGATATATTCCATAAAGAAGAAATTTATAATGATTCTCAATTAAGGCTGATAATAAATATCCGCATCTGTGCCTTCACCGCCAGACTGGCCATCGGCACCAAATGAATAAAGGTCAAATGAACGTCCATCCGTACCAGGAATGACATATTGCAATTCATTATCCCAGCTGTCTTTCGGATAACCGCCTTTGACATAGCCACCCGGTAACCAGTTTTTTGCAGACGCAGGTTTGTTGACTAAAGCATCTAAACCACCTTCCTGCATACTTGGATACTTACCATTATCCAGCTTGTACTGGTCCAGAGACCCGGCCACGCTTTGCAGTTTGATCACCGTAGTATCAACTTTTGCCTTCTCACCACGGCCCATCACGTTAGGTACGATCAGTGCAGCCAATACGCCCAGGATCACAATCACGACCATTACTTCGATCAGGGTAAAACCCGAAGCATGTTTGATACGCGTCATACCTGAGCCTGTTTTTAAAGAATCTGGCTGTTCATTCATCATCTCAGTCCTTTTCACTCCATGTCTCTCATTGCTTAATTTTGAAAATCTGTTTGGGCTTATAATTGGAATTCTACCCACACTTTATTTAAATCATATTATTCATATTCACAATTGGCAGCATCACCGCAATTACGATTACTAACACAATACTTGCCATCAGCACCAGCATAAGAGGTTCCAGCAAAGCCAGTAACGTCGAAATCAGTGTAGTCACTTCACGGTCCTGCATGGTCGATGCCCGGTCCAGCATCCGGTCCAGTTCACCGGAAGCTTCACCACTTCGAATCATTTGTACCATCATCGGTGGGAAATAACCACTACGCTCCAGCTGGGTCGCCAGGTTACCGCCTTCAGTCACCTTTTCTGCTGCCAGATTAACGGCATCACGAATGACCCAGTTATTGCTGACTGCCGCACCAATCTTTAAGGCATCGACCAGCGGCACCCCAGAACGGGTCAAAATGGACAGGGTACTGGCAAAGCGTGCCGCATTAATCCCACGTGATAGTTTGCCAAATAGCGGTAATTTCAAGGTCAGGCGGTCAAAAGCATAATGTCCTGCGGTGGTGCGTAGAAAACGCACCAGCAGGAAAATAGCAACGGCACTACCAGCCAACATGAAAGGCCAAGCCATCCGGATAAACTCACTGGCTTTCATCAACGCGACCGTAATCCATGGCAAAGCATCTTTGCTCTGGTCAAAGGTTTTGACAATGTCTGGAACGACATAGGTCATCAGGCCCATCACAATAGCAAAGGACATCAGCAGCAGAATAATCGGGTAAATCATCGCCCCCTGAATTTTTTTCTGCATGGCAAAGCGGTTTTCGGTATAGTCCGCCAGCTGATCCATAATCAGGTCCAGATGTCCGGAACGTTCACCGGCAGCAATGGTTGCAATATACAGTTCCGGAAAGCGGCCGGATTGCTGCAAGCCCTGTGCCAGACTATGCCCTTCCAGCACCTTGGAACGCACCGACATCAGCAGGTTCTGTACATGTACCTTTTCGCTCTGTTTACCGACGGCGCGAATGGCTTCTTCCAGCGGAATACCGGCAGCAACCAGAACGGAGAGTTGCCGGGTCATCAGTGCCAGGTCATAAGCTGTAAGGCTTTTTTCAAACCAGCGCGGCCGGTAATGCTTGTCCTTTTGCTCGACTGGATCAACAGACACCGGAATCAAGGCTTTGTCCCGAAGTTGCTGACGGATCTGACGTGCAGAGTCCCCTTCCAGTACGCCTTTTTGCTGCTTACCCGAAGCATCAAGCGCGATAAATTGATATGCTGGCATTGTAATGCTCTAATTTTCCAAAAATTTGCCCCAACGCAGTTGCGTCAGACCATCAAAATCATTCATATTCTTAGATATAAAATATCTGCTCACTCTAACACAACTGCCTTTTTAGCACGACGAAAATTCATCAGGATGCCTCACTTGCCCATCTCAGATCACCCAGCCTCAACTCCTTCAGTTTATCGTGTTCGTGTTGCTGTTCCTGTTCATCTGTTTGACTGTTTTGATTACAGTTTAAGTGCGGCACAATATCAGCAGGCTGAGGTTGGTGCGCGCGTGGCAGTGTCTTTCGGCCGGCAGAATCTGGTTGGGGTCATTATGGAAAAGCTGCCGCCAGACACTCCGCTAGATTCCAGTTTTAAACTTAAAGAGATTACTGAATTACTGGATGACCGGGCGCTCATTGATGACAAGGTACTGAATCTGCTGAACTGGTCAGCGCAGTATTACCAGTTCCCGATTGGTGAAGTGGTGCAAAGTGCCTTACCAACCTTATTACGTCAGGGTAAGCCCTATAACCTGCTGGCCCGGAACTGGAAACTGTTAGATGACCAGGCAGAAGCCAAGGTACGCCGTTCCGAGCGTCAGCAGGAAGCCTATAAAATTTTAAAATTGCATCCAGTCGGTACTACTGAAACTGTACTGAACCTGGCAGGGATCGAGACAGCCACCCTAAAAGCTTTAGAGAAAAAAGGAATTTGTGAATGCGTGCTGGAACCCCAGGATTTCAGCCCGCAGCCTGTTCAACTGGCACAAATGCCGCTTACAGCCAATCCGGAACAGCAACATGCCATTCAGCAGGTGCTGAAATTTAAAAATAAATATCAGGCCTTTTTACTGGATGGTCTGACCGGCAGCGGCAAGACTGAAGTTTATTTGCAGATCATGGAAAAGGTGCTGAAACAGGGAAAACAGGTTTTAGTGCTGGTACCGGAAATTGGCCTGACGCCACAAACCATTAGCCGGTTCCAGTCACGTTTCCATTGTCATATTGCCTTGTTACATTCTGGTTTAAATGACTCGAAACGTCTGCAAGCCTGGCAAGCCGCAGAAACCGGTAAAGCCTCGATTGTGCTGGGTACCCGTTCTGCCATTTATACCCCGATGCCCAATCTAGGATTGATCATCCTGGATGAGGAACATGATCTGTCTTTTAAACAGCAGGAAGGCTTCCGTTATCATGCCCGAGATGTTGCGCTTTATCGCGGGCATTTGCAGCAATGTCCGGTGCTTCTGGGCTCTGCCACACCCAGTATCGATACCTATGCACTGGTTGCCAATGGCAAAATGCAGGTACTGGAACTCAACCAGCGTGCTGGTACAGCCTTAATGCCAAAGATTCATATTCTAGATTTAAAGGTGGCACAGAAACAGCATGGCATCAGCCTGCATCTGATTCAGGAAATACGCAAACGTCTGGAAAAAAAGGAACAGGTACTGGTGTTCCTGAACCGCCGTGGTTATGCACCCGTTTTGATTTGTGACAGCTGTGGCTGGCAGGCACAGTGTCCAAACTGTGATGCCAATTTCACTGTACACCGTCAGCCATATCAACATTTGCATTGTCACCATTGTGGCACCCTGCACCGTATGCCAGATCATTGTCCAAGCTGCAATCATACTGAACTCAAAACACTCGGCATGGGAACCGGCAAGGTCGAAGAGCAATTGAATGAACTCTTTCCCGATCATGAAGTCATTCGGGTAGATCGTGACTCTACCAGTCGGGTCGGTAGCTGGCAGAAAATCTATGACAAGATTCAGAAAAGTGAACCGGCGATTTTGCTCGGTACGCAAATGCTGGCCAAAGGTCACCATTTCCCCTATGTCACACTGGTCGCTATTTTAGATATTGATTCTGGTCTGCTCAGTGTGGACTTCCGTGCCACCGAACGTACTGCCCAACTGATTGTACAGGTGGCTGGTCGTGCCGGTCGTGGCGAGCATAAAGGTGATGTCTATCTACAGACCTTACGTCCTGACCATGCTTTGCTAAATACCTTGGTGACAGATAACTACCGGGCTTTTGCCAAACAGACCTTAGAGCAGCGTCAGATTGCCCGCATGCCACCCTATCGCTATGCAGTGATGATCCGTTGCGAATCACGTGATCAGGCATTAAATACAGAGTTCTTACAGAAACATGCTGCCTTCTTAAGGCAGTATCAGGATCTACAACTGGAGATCTGGGGACCTATTCCAGCACCAATGGAACGCAAGGCGGGCCGTTACCAATCACATATGGTACTACTGTCTGCAGACCGTCCACGTTTGCACTATTATGTCAGGGCATGGTGGCAAGCCATGCTGCAAGACAAGCCTTCCTCAATGAAGTTAAGCCTGGATGTCGATCCACAAGAACTGAGCTAGTCCTGCAAGCTGCAATACGGAAATAAGATTTAAGGTTGAACATGTCGATACTGTTGCAAATTACATTAATTCTGGTGGCAGCATTGCTGATTGTGCCAATCACCCGCTATTTGAAACTGCCAGCAGTGCTGGGTTATTTATTGACGGGCCTTGTGCTCGGTTCTGAAACCCTGAATCTCGTTACTGATCCCCAACTTCGTTCGATGCTAATGCAAATCAGTATCCTGTCTCTGCTGTTCTGGGTAGGTTTACAACTACGGCCACAACGCTTCATCCAGATGCCTCATTCTGCCTGGATCTCAACTGCTGCACTGGTCTTGGGGTCAGGCGCCATTCTGAGCTTATGTTCTGCCATTTTTTTACAGCAAAGTCTCATCACCAGTGTCGTCATTGGGCTGGCTGGCAGCCTGTCTGCGATGACACTGAGTATTCAACATCTGATGCGACAGGAGCAGCTCGCGACTTCCCATGGTCAGCTCAGTTATATCAGTTTATTAATTCAAGCCCTGCTGCTAATTCCACTAATTGCCATTATTCCACTATTTTCCGGAGTAAGTTCGACTGAACATGGCGTTGCTTACTTTGCTGCCATTATGGCAACCTTTACCGGACTGTTCCTGTGTAACCGCTATTTGATGCAACCCCTGTATCGCTGGATTGCCAGAAGCAGCAGCCATGACCTGCATGCTTTGGTGGCAATTTTTGTAATCCTCGGCTTGTTGGTACTGATGCAGACACTGGGACTAACACTATATTTAGGAGCCTTATTTGCCGGAATTCTGCTGGCAGATTCCGATTTCAGACCACACGTCGAAAATGCCATTCAGCCTTTTCATGGCATATTGATCGGTTTGTGTTTTATCAGTATTGGCCTGGCGATTCAGCTAAGTGATGTCTTGCAGATGCCTGGACTGATCATTGGTGGCGCCGTACTGATCATATTGAGTAAATTTGTGCTCAGTCTGGCAATTGCCCGTTATTATCAGAATAGCTGGCGTACCAGCACCTTAACCGCGGTTAGCCTGGCCCAAGGCGGTGAGTTCGCTTTTGTGTTACTCACTATTGCAGTTACCCATACCATCTTAGATATCAGCTTGTTATCGCCATTGCTATGTATGCTGGCGTTATCCATGTTAATGACACTAGTGCTCTACTGGTTGCTCGATCAACAAATCTTACCGCGATTAAATCGCTCACATCATCTGGTCGCAGACTTTGATATCCAGGTAGAGCCTTTAGCCACTACACCGATTTTACTGATTGGTTTTGGTCGCTTTGGGCAAATCGTAGCGCGTGTACTTCATCAGCAAGGTCTGAGCTTTAGTGTGATGGACAATATGGTTGAAGCAAGTGACCTACTCAAAGATCAAGCTATTCCTTTCTTTCAGGCAGATGCAACTGAAACCACGGCACTACAACTGGCAAATATTACTTCCAAAGATCAGGTAATTGTCGCGATTGATGATATTGAGGATTCTTTGCTGGTCGTACGTCATTTGTGCTGGAATTACCCGGATCTGAAATTGTGGGTACGCGCGCGTGATCGCCATCATGCACATTTGCTGCATGAACTGGGTGTGGAAAATGTTTTCCGTGAAACTTATCTTTCTGCTTTAGCGCTGACACAGTCATTACTGGCAGCAACCCATCAATCTGTAGAACTCGCTGAGCAGACAATTCTACAGTTCCGTCAGTATGATGAAACTGTATTAAAAGCAGAACAGCAGGCGGAATCTGGTTCTGAGTCATTATATGCTCAACACCACAGCAGCATGGCTGAGTTAAGCTACCTGTTCGAACAGGATCAACATCGTAAAAGTGTAATAAATCCAATACAGAAGCAACAGAATATCAACGGCACAGGAATTGATACCATAACAGATGATCTGTCATAACTTGTGTTTTACAATAGTGTCACCATTAAAGCAGGGTTATGGAGAATTTTATGTCTGATTTACGCCAACGCTTTTTTATTGAGGATAGCCCTGTTCGTGGTGAAGTAGTGCATCTTCAAGAAGCTTTACAAACAATTTTAGCGCAGCGCGACTATGCTCCTGCCGTACAAATCCTTTTGGGCGAGATGCTCAGTGCGACTGCCCTATTGGCAAGTACGTTAAAAATCAAGGGACGCATCAGTCTGCAGATTCAGGCTACTGGCACGTTTAAATGGGCGATGGCGGAATGTAACCATCGTGGTGAAGTGCGTGCGTTGGCTGATTATGAGGAAGATCCCCGTTTTCAGGTGGCAGAAGACAGCAGTACAGTTCTAAAAGCCCTGATCAGTCCTGTACTGTTTATCAATATTGAGCCTGAAGTCGGTGAGCGTTACCAAGGTATCGTACCACTGGATAAACATAATCTGGCGGGATGCCTGATGCAGTATTATGATCTGTCTGCGCAGATTCCAACCCGTATTGTGCTGGCAAGTGACCAGAAGCGTTCAGGTGGCTTGCTGATCCAGCTTCTACCACGTAATAGTGAAGAAGAACAACGCTATGTGGATGAAGATTTGTGGCCACGAGTGACCATGTTGACTGAAACCTTGAAAGCAGAAGAACTGGTTAGCCTGGATACCAATGAAATCCTCTATCGTTTATATAACGAAGAACAAGTTCGTTTGCCTGAAGCAGAACAGCTGAAATTCGGTTGTACCTGTTCTAAAGAACGCTGTGCCATTGCCTTGCAACAGATCGGGGTTGAATCTGTTCGTGAAACTTTAGAATTCCAGAATCCAATTGAAATGGATTGTCAGTTCTGTAACAGCCAATACACCTTTACTGCTGAAGAAGCTTTAGGTCTGTTCGGTGAGCACCTTAGTTAATTACAGGTATCTTTGTTAATAAAAGCACTCAATAGGAGTGCTTTTATTTTTATAAATCCAGAGTTTTCTTTTCCATGAAGAATAAATATTTTTAATTTGAAACTTACCATATCCTTCAGCTCTACACAGCTATATGGAAATACCAATACTTGGCCCCACTCTATTCTTAATGAATATAAACTCAATCCGCTATTGATTAATCCTGACTTCCAAAGCTGTCTGAGCTAATTATTTAACCAGCTTTCTGTCTCTTTCCCTTTTTAATCTGCTGATCCATCAAATACTCACCACGTCCCACATTCCTCAATTAATGTGATTGTTGATCAATTCAGGTTTTAATTTTTCTTGAAGATATTTGATTATTCACTGGTAATTAGTAGATTTTTCACGCTATATTAATCCCATAATATTTTTATGCCTTTAAGATTTTAGAAGCATTTTTAATACTTGGGGAATGTGTGATGAAATTTAAACTGTTCTGTTCCATGATTGTTGCAGCAGCAAGCATGATTAGCCTGTCAGTATCTGCCAACAATGATCCACTGCTTGGACAATGGAAAACCATTGATGACCGTACCGGTTATTCTCTGGCAGATGTCATCATCAGCAAGGATGCTAAAGATCGTTATATGGCCAAAATTGTAAATGTACGTGAGGTTCCGGGGGCGGTTCCACAACAAAACTGTACTCAATGCACCGGCTCTCTCAAGGATCAGCCTCTGGTTGGACTGACCATGCTTAAGGGTCTGAGCAGTCATCCAGAAAAGACCAATGAATTTATTAATGGCACCCTGCTCGACCCCATCTCGGGAAAACTATATCAGGCACGTGCACGTCTGAAAAATAATGGTCGACATCTGGCAATTCATAGCCGAACTGAAGGAGCTCCAGTCGGGCGTAATATGACCTGGATCAAAAACTGAAAATTACCTTGTTCAAGTCATGCGATATGACTTAGACAAGCTTCAAACATTTTCGATAAAACATGATTCTTCGTTCATTTAACCCATATTAAAACAACTTTCATCACAAAATAATAAATTGATTTATAAAGTTATTATTTATAAATTAGAGCAATAAATCTATTTTCAAAACACGATAATTTCCTAGGATGGATATGAAACAATTAGTACGCGCTTTATGTATGGGGATTTCTTTAGCAACCGTATCAGTATGCAGTTTAGCCAATGTAGATCCATTGATTGGAATATGGAAGACTGTAGATGACCAAAGTGGCTATTCACGTGCAGATGTCGAAATCCGCAAAAAACCTGATGGCACCTATGAAGGGATTATTGTCGAAACCCGGAGTCTACCAGGTGCCGAAAAACAAGTTATTTGCCATAACTGCCCTGGCAAGCTCAAAGGTAAGCCATTCATTGGCTTACCTTTTATTTGGAATTTTAAACAAAATCCAAATAAGCCAAATGAATACATCAATGGTCAAGTCTTGGATCCTATTGGGGGCAAGATCTATAAAGGTAAAGCACGTTTGAACGCTAATGGTAAACGCTTAACTCTACGCGGTTATGTAGGCGTTTCCGTAATTGGACGCAGCGTAACTTGGATAAAACACTAATTTAGTTAGCCTTTTAAAAAGCCTCTACTCGGAGGCTTTTTTATTGTCATGATTTGAAACAATAAGGTACAAATCTTCACTGTTGTAGTGCATTAAAACTCAGAATAATGGATCGAACACGGTTATTTTTTATCCATTTACTATGTTCAGATCATATACCTATATGCTTCAACGATTACCTGACTCTTTATTAAAAGCGGGTCACGGCATAGGAGTGTCCAAAAATAAAAATAAGCAATATGGTGATGCATCCGAAACTATTTTCGACCAATGTTCGGCAAAACAGTTGCTATTGCGTGGCAGATATCAGCCACTTTTAGCTCATCACTTGCCTAACTTAAATTTAAACAGGTTTTGTACCTCCAGCAGTTTTTGCACGACTGCCACGCATATATTGAATCATGGGAAATCTGATCTCAGGCATTATCTCCAATCCTATCTATTACTACATGCCCCCGATCTGATTCACAGCAATGACTTTAGTCTGGATATTTAAGGAGCAGGCCATGACCACCATTCAATATAAAGAAAATTTTTCTCAGGGTTTTATCCCCTCAGAAATCATGGATGACCATCAATTTGATCTCAGCCATTTTGCAGAAGCATGCGGGCAAAGCCCGGAATGGGTAATGCAGCTGATGGAACATGGCATTTTACCTAACCGTAGTCGTAACACTTCCTATCATTTCATTGGTGAAGATGTTACCCGAGCACAACGGGCGTACCGCTTACAACGTGATTTTGATGCATCTTTTAGTGCTGTCGCCATGATGCTGGATCTGATTGATGAAGTTCAACAGCTACGTCGTGAAGTGAAGCATCTGCACTTCAAATAACCTCCCCCTCCCTGGTCTATCTCGGCTGAAACTGAGATGGTTCGGGGATTCTTACATTATTTTTTTGAGTTTATAACTGATTATGAAAACCAGAGATTGCAATAAAAAATTAAAGTACATGTTCCCCGAATATCGCGACCTTATTACCCAGCTCCGGGATGAAAATCCGTATTTCGCCCGTATTTTTGAGGAACATGATGAATTGGATCGACAGATTGCACAGCTGGCATTAGACCCGGTAAATCTTGTTAATACAGACATCGAAGCAATCAAGCGAAAAAAATTAAAGCTAAAAGATGAGATTTACAGACTACTCAAGAATTCAGAGGCAGATCCTTTGACCTGATTCAGGATAGTTAAGACTAAAAGCAGGCAACTCATGTTATAAGAATCCAAAAGTGATTTTAAGCATAAGCTGGAGAATTATTAGTATCTTACTTCCTGCCTCTATAAAAATGCCAGAAACCTAAGGTGGTCTAAATAATTTAGTGGATGATATTTTGTTCATAAGCGAAATAATCAATTCAGTATTGTTTAGATCACATCTCCGCTGACAGCAAATTCAATTAACTTTAATTTGCTGCCAGCGCTCTGGTCAAAATAAAATCTAAAAATATGATCAAGACATAATCCTCCAGCAACATCATCGCAAGCGATGTAATTCAAATATTGACCGGATTTAACGGATTTCTCTCATTTATCAGCCGGTATTTTTTTGATTTTATAAACTTCAGATGTAAAAAAGCCTGCATAAAGCAGGCTTTTTCCAGACTTTAAAAGTCATCTCACAATTAAGCTTGTTCAATGTCTTTCATTGTCAATTTGATACGGCCACGGTTGTCAACATCAGCAACCTGTACTTTCACTTCCTGACCTTCTTTCAATACGTCTGCAACATTGGCAATACGTTCGTTAGAAATTTGAGAAATATGTAGCAGACCGTCAGTACCTGGCAGGATATTAACGAACGCACCGAATTCAACGATACGAATCACTTTACCTGTATAGATCGTACCTGGTTCAACTTCAGCAGTCAGCGCCTGGATTTTTGCAATCGCAGCTTGTGCAGCAGCTTTAGTTTCACCAAATACGCGTACTGTACCATTGTCTTCAATATCAATCGCAGCTTTGGTTTCTTCAGTGATTTGACGAATAGTCGCACCACCTTTACCAATGACATCACGGATTTTGTCAGGATTAATGGTAATTACCTGGAAAGTCGGTGCGTGCATAGAAATTTCTGGACGAGCACGTGAAATCACCTGGTTCATTGCATTCAGGATGTGCATACGACCTGCATACGCCTGGTTCAAAGCAACTTCCATGATTTCTTCAGTGATACCTTCGATTTTGATATCCATCTGAAGTGCAGTAATACCGTTTGCAGAACCGGCTACTTTAAAGTCCATATCACCAAGGTGATCTTCGTCACCCAGGATGTCAGAAAGAACTGCGAAACGTTCGCCTTCTTTCACAAGACCCATCGCGATACCAGCCACTGGTGCTTTAATTGGTACACCTGCATCCATAAGTGACAAAGAAGCACCACATACAGAAGCCATTGAAGATGAACCGTTCGATTCAGTGATATCAGATACGATGCGGATTACATACGGGAAGCGGTCAGCTGCTGGAAGAACAGCTTGCACACCACGACGTGCTAAACGACCATGACCAATTTCACGACGTTTAGGACCGGATTCACGACCAGTTTCACCTACAGAGTATGCAGGGAAGTTGTAGTGAAGCATGAAGTTGTCAGTTTTAGTACCTGACAATGTATCAACCATCAAGGCATCACGTGTGTTACCTAAAGTTGTTGTTACCAACGCCTGAGTTTCACCACGTGTAAACAATGCTGAACCATGTGCACGGTCTAACACGCCAACTTGTACGTCAAGTGCACGCACTGTTTTTGTGTCACGACCGTCGATACGTGGCTTACCAGATAGGATGTTGTCACGTACTGTGCGGTATTTCAGATCTTCAAACAATTCGTTCAAATCATCTGCAATACCAGTTTCGTCATTTTCAGGAACGAATTGAGCAACTGCTTCAGCTTGAATTGCATCAAGTGCCGCATAACGGTCTTGCTTAATTGCAATGGTATATGCTTCAGAGATTTTCGCTTCAAACGCTTCTTTCAGTTTTGCCTGAAGATCTTCGTTTTTAGTTGGAGCAACCCAAGTTGATTCTTTCGCGCCAGCTGCAGCAGCAAATTCTTTAATTGCTTGAATCGCGATTTGCATTTCGTCATGACCGAACAATACAGCGCCCAGCATCTGGTCTTCTGAAAGTTCTTTCGCTTCAGATTCAACCATCAATACCGCAGATTCTGTACCTGCAACCACCAGGTCAAGGTCAGACTGAGCCATTTGCTCATAGTTCGGGTTAAGAACATATTCACCGTTGATCAAACCAACACGTGCGCCACCGATTGGACCACGGAATGGTGTACCCGCAATCGCAAGTGCAGCAGAAGTACCTAACATCGCAGCGATGTCAGCTTCCATGGTTTTGTCAGAAGAGATTACAGTCGCAGTCACCTGGATCTCATTGTAATAACCTTCTGGGAACAATGGACGGATTGGACGGTCAATCAGACGTGAAATTAAAGTTTCAGCTTCAGACGCACGGCCTTCACGTTTACCATAACCACCCGGGATACGGCCTGCAGCATATTGCTTTTCTTGGTAGTTTACGGTTAACGGGAAGAAGTCTTGACCCGCTTTAGCAGTCGGTTGGGCCACAACAGCAACCAGTACGGTTACGCCGCCCATAGTAATCACAACAGTATTGGCCTGGCGTGCAACACGACCAGTTTCAAGAACCACTTGGTGCTGACCAAACTGGAATTCTTTACGAACAATATTAAACATCGACATGTTTTATTTTTTCCTAGTTCTTGTGAACAATTATTCTAGTGGAGACCCCTAAGGTTTGGCATTCACGTCCATTTGAACGAGTAAATGACAAAGCTTAGAAGCCGACCTCACCAGAAAGAAACACTAATTTTAAACACAAAGAAGGAGCGAAACATTCGCCCCTTCCTAGGCCTGACTAAAAAGCCAAGCTGACTTTAGTTTTCAGCTGTAAAGCACAATGCATGCAATAAACCCGAAAATAAAGCTTAAATCGAATTAACGACGTAAACCTAAAGCACCGATCAAAGCAACATAACGACCGTGGTCTTTACCATTTAGGTAGTCAAGAAGCTTACGACGTTGGTTAACCATACGGATTAGACCGCGACGGCTATGGTGGTCGTGTTTATGCTCTTTGAAGTGACCTTGTAAGTCATTGATTTGAGCAGTTAAAAGAGCTACTTGAACTTCTGGTGAACCAGTGTCGTTTTCAGCGCGAGCGAATTTAGCGATGATCTCTGCGCGATCTGCGTTTGTTAAAGCCATTCGATTTCTCCGAGATGCTTATATATCTTGATAAAAATCAAAGTAATGAGAATTCAGAACATTGACTGCCGTGCATCACTACAGCAAGTTGCATATTTTAAGGGAAATTACGTTAGATTGCAAAAATAGATCATGCGACGATAGATAGATTTAAAGAAATCCACTCAGTTCACTGGAAGCAGATCATTTATCTGCAAGATAAACCTTGTCGAACTGGGTTAGAGATTGAACGAAAAATTATGAAAAACGCCTTAATTATTTCAGACAAATATAGAACAGCTGATCTTTCGCCTCATTGGCTAGATACACAGGTAATTTTATTTAACTATAAAAAAAAGCCCGAGAGGACTCGGGCTTCTTGTGCGCTGTAGTTTCTTCTTCTTCATTATTTTTTTATTGTTTATTGTTTTTATTACGCTGCATCGCGCTTTATAGTTATTATTATTAATAAAAACTTTCCATGTTCTTACTACAACATCCCTGTGTAGTAGATTCTGCCACAAAGCCGGGCTACTCATAGACGCATTTTTCGCATCTATATGTAAGTATTTTCTTACATTAATTAACCTAAATTGTGATTAATATTACACAAATCTCATTTTTAACCCATCTTGTTCATCTTACACAGATGATTTAGATAAATTAAATAATTTATAAAATTATGCTACCTTTCCATAAACTCAAGATATAAAAAAGCCTTGTAGTCTCTCCCAAAACTACAAGGCTTAGCGGCTGTAAGTTTCCTCTTTTTCACCTACATCAATGTAAGTTCGCTGTCTCACGACTTTCTTATAATAATTATGCGATTATACTCAACTTTCCTTGTTGAGTTCTTTGTAGGGCCCATCTTCTCAAAAAGGGCAGTGAAGCTCTATCCGCAAATCTCCTGAATCGCTGTAAGCATATGCTTACATTAATCAGTTTAACTATCACCTGAAAAGTTATGACACTGTTCAATGATTTTTTTACTTAAGCCACTACGACGGGTAGTTTTCAGGCTTAATGATTGTATAAATGCTTCACGATCTACCAATAGTGTGACTGCTTTTTTTGCACGTGTAATCGCTGTGTAAATCAGTTCCTTACTTAACAGGTTACTGGCTTTATGGTCCAGTACGACTGCAGTATGCCTAAACTCTGAACCTTGGGATTTATGAATGGTTAGAGCAAAGGCAGTTTCAATACTTTTTGGCAAACGTGTTGCCAAAACCCATTTTTCCAGACTCGGAAAATAGACTTCAAACTGGCGCTGTCCAAGATGCTCCCGCAGGAAACAGATCCCAATATCCCCATTTGATAGTCCCAGCTGGTAATCGTTATAAGTCATCATCACCGGACGACCGATATACCAGTCGCCCTGCTTGATCTGCCCGGTTGCAGTGAGCAGGCGCTGTTCAATCTGCTGATTGAGTCGGGTCAGACCAAAAGCCCCATGACGGATTGCAGTCAGGATACGGTAATCATCAAAATGACGAATAATCTGCTCTACAAACCTATTAAAATCTTGACTGCCTACCTCTATTTTGAGAGCCTGTACATAGCCCTGATAACCATACATCAGCTGGTCATAATAAGGTTGAGCATCATTGAGCAGTAGATTTTCCGGCAGGTATTGCAGCTGTAGATGGTCAATTTCAATCTGCTCCAGATCAATGGTCTGCAGCTCGGATGCAGTTACCACTTGCTGTTCAAATTCGGTTAACAGATCATGATCAGGATTTGCTTTCTGAATAAAATGTGCCAATGCACCAATCCGTGCACCTTCACTAAACCGTCGAGATTTCATTAGATTGATCCGGTTATTGGCCAGGGCCGGAACCTGCTGCAAATCAGCCAATACTGTGCCAACATCAACAGAAGCCAACTGATTCGCATCGCCCAGTAGAATCAAACGCGCCCCATCTGGCACCGCTGCCAGCAGCATCTGTGCCAAGCTCAGATCAAGCATAGAGGCTTCATCGACCACAATCACATCATAAGGCAGTGGCTGTCGGGCATGGAATCTTGGCTGTGCAGTTATTCCCAAACCTAAGAGACGATGCAAAGTCACAGGTTGTAACTGTTTTAAGGTTTCCAAGTCAAACTGGGCCAGTGCCGGACTGCTCAAGGCATTCTGCAACGCTTCCTTCATACGCTGTGCCGCTTTGCCGGTTGGTGCTGCCATGGCAATCCGGATGTCCGGCAAACTTTCATTCAGCACCGCAATGATATGTGCCAGCGTATAGGTTTTCCCGGTTCCCGGGCCACCCGTAATAATACTTAAACCTTGACTGGCCACCATTTCCAGCGCTTTCTGCTGTTGCGGATCAGCAAGCAGGCTACGATGATAGCCATTCAACTGAACAGCTTTTAACTGCTGGGATTTGATGCGAGCCACATGCGCAGCGATTGCTTGTTCCATTTTCCAGTAACGGTACAGGTACAACTGCTGGTCTTGAAAAATAAAGGGTGCAATCGCATGCTGATCAGACTCACCACGGCGCACTAGATTGTGCAGCAAGGCGACTTGATCCTCTGCAGCGTCAATACAGCTGTTACCATTTTGCATGGCTTCCAGTACGGCATGCATGAGCAGCTTGGCCTCATCGCCAAAGTTAGCTGAACTGAATGGCGGCTGACATATATGCTCGATCCAGGGCATCAATGGCGAAGCCAGCTGTGATATGTGATTTTGCTCATTTTCCACACAGTTATCCTCAAACTTATCCACAGGATAATTTTCTGTTTCTATTGTATATATTTCTTAGTTTCGCCATTTTATGCTGACTTATTCACCGCATAATAGCCCAGAATATGATCCAATTTTTGGATAAATTCAACTTCAGGCTGCCAGTGATATAGCCCCTGTCCGGCCTGCCCATTCATGCCACGCAGATACAAATAGGTCGCTCCACCCAGATGCTGCCGGATGTCATAACCCTGCAAATTAGCGCTTAAATAGCGGTGCATGGCGACCAGATACAGGGCAGCCTGCAACCAGTAACTGGAATGCGTCATGCTGTCATGAATTGCTTCCGGCAGATAATCCTGCTGATTGGCACCGAGATAGTTACTCTTATAATCAGCGATGTGATAGCGCTGACCATCAAAATATACCAGGTCAATTGCCCCGGTCAGGTAACGTGCCGATTTGGCCTCATTAAAGTCCGGCATGATCAGGCCATAATCCGCAAACAGCTGCTGAATCTGGCGAATCTGTAACGGGGCATCATTCAAAGCCAGATAAAACGGGAATTCCGACAAAAAGCTGTGCTGATCCAGCTGGCTTAAACGAAACTCGCTCTGAATCGGTGTGTTCAGGATTTCCCCGACCCAATCATGCATTAGATTCAGCAGAATATCTTCGGATAATTCTTCAAAGAATAGATCCGCTGACTGCTGCATTAGTCCAGTCACATCAAGATTTTCATGCGTGCTTGCTTTAGGCAGCTGCCCCATTTCCTGCTCAAACTGCTGAATAAAGGCATCATCATCCAGTTCCAGAAAATAACGCTCAAACTGCGTCATAAACTGTAGAAAATGAGTGACATCTAAAGATGGCTGCTGGAAAAAGCTGTGCCATGTATGGCGATAGGCAACACTTTGGTCATGCAAGCGGATATCGGTCAACAGTTTGTAGTTGACGCTGGCCATAACATGCAAAATAGCCTCAGCTAGCGCTCCTGCTTTTAAGCTGGCATTACTGGCTACCCGTTTAAACAGAGTATTCAGGTTAATCGTGGCCTGCAGATAATACTGCTGGAAGGCCTGCTGCAGTAGCTCTAGAATCTGAAAATCCTGCTGGAACCGGTCTTTCAATTCCATCCAGATATGTGGCGCGGTATTCTTGAAACGACGGCGGATTTCCAGATTCCAGTAACTGCTATCCTGAAAATCCAGATGCTCGAAAATACTGTGCAAGAAAGTTCCGGCCACAGTACCTTTAGGAAAATTCAGCTTGATCCAGTCCAATGGCTGTTGCAGCACTTCTGCTTCTGTCTGCAGATGGATTTCATCGGCAGCACTTTCTGGGTGTTCATATAGACTGACCAGATCATCTTGCAGTACGGTTACATGCAGCTGATGTCTCGATAAAGCGGTGAAGCTGGTTTTGGTCCGTGGATAGAACTGCTGTTCCGGTAAAGGATGAGCAACTAATTCCAGTGCTGTTTGCATCTGTTCTACCACAATACGCGGTGGTGCTGCTGTTAAGGTATTTTCCATACAGCTGAGCGGGTGCTGGAAGACCTGCTCGCCCTGCCCACGCCAGTAGGCCAGACACGAATCTGATTGACCACTCTGATCCTGTAGCATGGCGTAAACCCGATGGCTGGCACGCGTTAGCGCCACATACCAGAGACGGTGATTCTCTGCGGCATTCCGTGCGGCATTCTGCAGCTGTGCCTGCTCATGCAGATCCTCACGATTTACCGCAATCACTCGTGACTGATTCAGAATATCGTCCTGCTCATGACCGGCCAGCGAGAAGTTAAGGTTACCTTTGTTGACGTCAAACGGCGCATCAGCGCCCATCAGGAATACGATTTTGAATTCAAGACCTTTGGAGGCATGAATTGTCAGCAACTGTACGCCACGGTCACCGGAGAGCTTGCGCTCTTTTTCACTGTCTTTGCCAGAAGGAGACTGTAACTGGCGCAGATACCAGTGATATAGCTTCTGTGCACCCTGATAATATTCGCTTTGCTGCGACAGGATTTCGGTCAGATGACGCAGATTAACCACAACCCGCTCATTATCAATGCTCTTGCTCGATACCAGATTAGTCCAGACGTCAAATAGGTTCAGGGTATAGTTCCAAGCACTCAGGAAGCCCTTGTCGAACCACATTTCCCGGATCACCTCAAAATCGGCAATAAAAGTACTTAGGCCAACTGGCTGCTGTTGCAGCTCCAGCAGCTTTTTCAGGTCAAAGCCGAGCAGACGGGTCACTAAAGCACGACGAACCTTGGCCTCATTAAACGGGTCCATGATCGCGGTCAGCACCGCGGCGACATCCTGTGCCACGTTGCTGGCAAAGACACTCTGTTTTGATTCCTTATAACAGGCAATCCCCATGCGTTGCAGACGCTGCTTGACCTGTTCCAGCGCATAATGTCCAAAGGACAGTACAGCAATATCATCCTCAGTTAGAGGAGCAGAACTGTCCTGCTGCTGGAAATATAGTTGTTGCTGTGCAGCTTGGTTCAGTAATTCGCGGATTTTCCAGGCCACCTGATCGGCTTCATGCTCCTGCTCACCCAGCTGCATCCAGCGTAATGGATAAGGATTAGCTTGTGCGGAATCAATCAGGTCCGGATGGGGACGACTACCGGCTTGAATCAAACTATAATTAACGCTTTCACCAAAATCCATCTGCCGCTGAAACAGGGCATCAACCACTTCCACCAAAGCTTTGACCGAGCGGTGGTTCTG
This sequence comes from Acinetobacter sp. VT 511, assembly GCF_001077515.1. Lineage (NCBI taxonomy): Bacteria > Pseudomonadati > Pseudomonadota > Gammaproteobacteria > Moraxellales > Moraxellaceae > Acinetobacter > Acinetobacter sp. VT 511. Next base: position 28,396 of record NZ_LFRE01000041.1, read on the forward strand.
GGTCAGGGTATATTCATAGCCCTGCTTTAAACGGACATCAGCATGTGTCTTGTTATAGGTCAGCATGTCGCCGCCACGGAAACCGTAAATCGCCTGTTTTGGATCACCAACCATGATCATACAGCCGAGCTGTACCCGCGCAGCATCCCGCCAGATTCGTGCCAGCAGATCGTCCTGATCCTGGTTGGTGTCCTGAAATTCATCTACCAGAATTAAGGGATAACGTGACTGCACAAACTGGGCAAAACGGCGCCCCTGCTCACCTTGTAAGGCTTCAGTCAGGGTACGGATCTGTTGCGAGAAGGTAGTCTCTCCCTGCTTCTGTAAAGTTTGTGGCAGACGATGCTGCACACTGCGAATCACGTGATATTCCAGATAAGCCGTGAGCTGTTTGAATTTCTCATCCAGTGCCTGTTTCACATTGCACAGGGCTTCGATGGCACAGATCAGCGGATGGCTGAGGAAATACTGCTGCTCTTCTTCGCTACAGCTTTTGGTAAAACGCTGCTTGCCTGGCTGAAAATCAGTTTTATTACGCAACAGATAACATAACTTCAGCACTAGCTTGCACAGCTCAGGATCAAAGAAGCACATACCCTTCTGTTCACTCAGCTGTACCGCCCAATCAGAAAAATTGCTGCAGATTTCCAACAGTTTTGCATGAAAGTTTTTATAAAAATATTTCGGGGTTTCGGCGCAGTAAGTCTGTATCTTGAGCAGTTCTGCCGGACTGATATTGACCAGCTGCTCAATACAGGCATCCAGTTCACCCAAATCCCATTCTACCTGGCGGACTGATTGGAAATGATTGGCGCTAAAATTGAGTGCATCACGTACCAGCCCCACATAGTGTTCAGGAGCTTTGAGCTGGTTCTGTAAATACATCTGGTTAATGACATACTGCGGCTGCTGCTGGATCCATTCCCGTAGCACATCATGAATCAGCTGCTGAATATACAGGTCCTGATCTTCAGTCAGTTCAGCACGTTCAATCCGACCACTTTCAAAAGCAAATTCACGCAGTAACTTTTGACTAAAACTGTCCAGCGTGCCGACAAACAGTTCATCCAGCTGATTCAGCACCAGACCCAAACGACGGCGAGCATAGTCCATGCGGTTGCCATAGTCTTTTAACACTTTCTGAAACAGCGGATCAGATTCCTGCCCGATCTGCTGGGCCATTTCTACCGAATTAAGATGCTGATAGCGCTGGATATAACGCAAAGTTTCTTCCACACGTGCGCGTACCCGGCTTTTCAGTTCAGCTGTTGCTTTACGGGTAAACGTCGTCGCAATGACCTGATGTGGATAGTATTTATCCAGAAAAATCCGTACCATCAGGCTGGACAGAGTATAGGTTTTGCCGGTTCCCGCCGAAGCCTCGATCCAGTGCAGACCAGTAAAGGTCATGTCCTGAATTGGATTGGTTGAAGTTTTATGTTGCTGTTGAGGGGCGATGGTCATTTATTTTACCCACTCTAAATGTTGTTGAATTGGAGCATACAAGTCATAGGCAAATTTCAGCAGGCTATGCTGCAACGCCTGCTCTGGATCCTGATCCTGCAAAATGAACTGCCAGTCCTGATGCAATACACAGGACTCATCCGAACTCAGTGGGCGGGTACTTTCATAGGTATTGTTCCAGGCTGCCAACAGCTTATCCAGATCACCAATAATCATTTGACCCTGCTCATTGGTTTCCCATTGCCAGTCTTTTTTCAGAATGAGCTCAGCCGGCAACACTACCGGTTGCTGCTGACCTGCTTCCCAAGCCTTAAACCAGTGAGTCAAATATTCTTTAGCCTGAGAAGATGTCACCTTGCAGAATTTTACGGTCTTGTTACTGAACAGCACAATTCGTTCCAGCTCTGCGGTATAACTGTCATCATTTAAATAGGCCAGCCAGAGCAGATATTCCAGCCAGACATGCGCGCGACGGCGCTCCGAGGCTGAAGCGGACTGCATGCTCAGCCAGTACAACGCATTCGGTTGCTGCGGCACAGTAATCTGCAACATCAGATCAGATGAATAACGATAGTTTTGCTGCGTGGTACAAGTAATCTGTTTGTCCAGTTGCTGTAGGCGCTGCTGCAGCAATTCCTGTTCCTGCTGGGTACTCAGCCAGGTTGCTCCCTTGGTTTTTCCGACTGGCAGACGATCCAGCATCAACCGGGTATCTATTTCCTGTTCCTGCTGCTGCAGGAAATCCCGTACCTGATATTGCTGCAATTTATCCAGCAATAATGGTTCCTGTGCCGCGGGCAAGTCTTTATATTTCACGCTGGAAATGCCAACACTTTTCAGGAACAGACGTGCCGGGAAGATCATGTCCCGAATCCATTCATCGCCATGCAGAATCCGAATCTGCTCCTGCTGTACTGGCGGACAATGGATATTAATCCAGCTGCGACGCTGCCCTTCAGCCTTACAAAGAAAAAAAGCCACATCATGCCACTGATCCTGAAAACGTGGGGTACGTAGTGTACTAAAACCAACTGGATCAAAAGGCTGTAAAGGATGCACATGATAGAGCTGCTGGATATGCGCTGCGACTGGCAAGCCATTCATCTCGGTCATCACATCGACATCTGCATCTGGATGCTCGGACTGGCAGATCAGGGCAATATGCTGGATCAATTCCTGCAGTGACGTGGATGGATCACGCACTTCGCCATCATTCACATCAAAGCCGTTGTAGAACAGCCACAGATTTTCCTGTGCTAACAGCAAGGCATCCAGAAATGCACCCTGATCATCATCCAGACGGGAGCGGTCACCGAGCTGTGGCTTAAGAATGCTCATCAAGTCAAACGGTAGCTGCTGATTTCGGCTCGGGAATTTGCCCGTATCCAGATTCAGCATCACCACCAGCTTATAAGGCAGCGGGCGAATCTGGCCAATCTGGCTAAAGGTAATTTGTCCGGTCGGTTCGGCCTGATCCAGCTGCATGTCCAGACTATTCTGGATTTCTTCCAAGACATAAGGCAATGGTAAGCTCAATGCCACCAGTTCCTGAATCGCATTTGGATCATCCTGATCATGATAATCGGCCAGCGTCAGCATACGCATCTGCTTTTCAATGATTTCTGCTACGGTTTTTAATGACTCAACTCCATTGCTGCGGAATTCATTCACGTCCCGATTTAGATATTCCAGCCAGGTTTTTACCGGTGTACGCTGTCCCTGCTCATGCGCATTCAGCCAGCCGCGACGTTCATCGAAATCCTCATAAATCTGGATCAGGATAACAATCAGCGGAAAATCACTGCTGAGCACTTTGGCATAACTGAGAGTATCTTCAAACAGCTGATGTTCTGGCACCGCCATGCCCAGTACCAAGCGATCCAGAGCAAAGCGGAAGCTAAAGCGGTAATCTTCATCACCTTCATATAACTGTTGCTGTAAATGCTGCTGATCTAAACCGCGCTTAAAACCGGCATCACTGAGTAGCTGGATAATGCGTTCCACTTGTGCATAGTCCAATGCATAGTACTGTTGGGTCGCACTTAAACTCAGCCAGTCGGCAAAATCTTCAATGCTAAAACGGCGATGCATCAACTGTATGCGGCCCAGCACGGCACGCCAGGCATTGCTGACATCCAGACGGGATACCCCGGATATCTGGATCGGCAGATAAATATTGTTTTTGCGCAGACGGGACTGGCTACCTTCTCGTTCACGTGGTGGTGGAGCAAAGACACTACGAATTGCCGGTTCCAGTTCTTTCAGGTTTGGACTCAATACCAGGATGTCACTGGGCTGACGCGGTACTTCTTCCGTGCCCTGAGCCAGCCAATGAATGATCTGTTCGCGCAGTACTTCCAGTTGGCGTAATGAAGAATGACAGACATGGATCTGTACCGAGCTATCGTCCGGCTTCAAGGGATAAGTATGCCGCTCCGGTTCTACCAGATACAGAATATCCGACTGGATTTTTGCCAGCAGATGGTCCTGATAGTCATCGACAAAGGCATCCGCCCAATGTCCTTCCTCACCCGAAGACAGTTTGGATAATAACGAGAAGTGATCCCGTGCCTGCTTACCAAAACGGGTCAGTAAAGGATGACGTGATTCACGGTCTTCAGCATTAAAGTTCAGCTGGAACTTTTTCCAGAATGCAGCAATTTCCTCATCACTCGGCTTGCCTCCACGCGACTGTTCGTATTTGCGGATAAAGCGTTCCTGTACACCCAGGTCATAGCGCGCCTTCCAGCTCGGATCGACACTATCCGCCCAGTATTCCTGTGACGGGTTAAAATGGAAAATATAAATCTCGATGTACTGACCCAAACGGCGCAAGAAATCCAGCTGGGACGGTGGCAATTCCAGCATGCTAAAGACCACCACCTGGGATGGCAGCTGCTTTAAGGCCTGCGCTCGGGTTTCCGGATTTTCAATGCGTTCCCAGTACAGCTTTTCAATTTCCAGGATTTTGGCATAGTCATCCTGAAATACGTTTTGCCACAGCCAGCGCTGCCAGGCTTCCAGTTCCCGCGCCTGAATTTTGACGAAATCTGCTACCGGAATTTCCTGGCCATTTTCATCTTTGGGGATATATAGCATCTGCTCTATTTCTAAAGGCAGATTCTGTCCCCAGTTGTTCAGCCAGTTGGTCGGGCAACTACATTGTTGCGGCGGACAATTGCGTGCGCAATAGCCGCGATAGTCCATATAGTGGCTAAACAGGCGCGATACCTGTTCACAGACCCAGTACAGCATGCTTTGCTTTTTAAGCAGGCGCTCATTCGGCTGTTCCAGACGGTCAGCGCTGTCATAAATTCGCTTTACAATCGAATACAGCGGATGCTGGGATTTGAGTGGAATTTCATCCGCCAGAATGGTCTTGCGCAGCGCCTGAAAGGCTCGCCATTTAATGATGATACGTGGAATATTGGCTTCACGGACCTGCTCCAGCTCTTTCTGACTGTTCAGTACCCATTGATAAGAAGTCCATTGAAAAGCACGAATTCGGTGGTGAAATTGTGTATTGGCACTGATGCCCTTTTTCTCGGCAATTTTCTGGGTGAGCCAGGCTTCAACGGCAGGCGAAGGCACAATGAAATGCTGCGGCTCAAGCACCTGAAAAGCAGTTCTTTTCTGCTGACTCGTAACCAGCAGCATGCTATCCAAAAGCACATCAATTTTCTGACTTTGAATAACATGAATAGCCATGAATTCCCCAAATTAAAAGAAAGCAGCACTACAAAACAATAAAGATTATTTACTATACACCCTGTTCTGTCTATGTCACTTTTAATCTACACTTAAGTAGAAAAATTTCTTTTTAAAAAGCATCTTATGGATACTTTTTTAGAAAAACAACAACAGGAAGCTTTAGGTAATCGCCCATGAAATTAGACAAATTTCCCGATCAAATTGATCCAAGTTTAAATCTAGAACAGATCCGTGAAGAATGCCTGGAGCTGATTAAGAAGCGTGCCTATATGTCTGCAGGTGCAGCCGTGATTCCGGTACCGTTTCTTGATGTCTTGATTGACGTCGGCATCCTGTCACAGCTAATTCCTGAAATCAATGCCCGATTCGGCTTGGCGCCAGAGCAGGTCAGCGTATTTGATCCAAAAACCAAACAGGTTCAATGGGATGAATTACGTAAACGCGGCGTACAATTTTCTGGTTTTGTGGTGGCACGTACGGCAGTAAAAAAATCCATCAATAATGTTGCCGCAAAATATATCACCAAGCAAGTGACCAAATTTATCCCGCTCGGTGGTCAGTTAATTGCGGCAAGTTTAGGCTACTTCGTAATGAAAAAAGTTGCCGAGGCACATGTGGAAGACTCTTATAAACTAGCCAAAAATATCCAGCAAAAACAGCAAGCTAAAACAGTATAATTTTGATTTAGAATCATCTTATTTAAACGCAGCTTGGTCGTATTAACTTACGCCAAGCTGTTTCAGTATAGTCTTCAAGATTTGTAAACGCGCGCTATCTTTATCATCGGTAGCAATCACATGCCATGGCGCCTGATCGGTGCTGGTATGCTCAAACATATCTGCCGCTGCCTGCAAATAATCCTCCCAGCGTTCACGGTTACGCCAGTCTTCATCAGTGATCTTGAAACGCTTATGCGGCGTCTGTTCACGCGCCTTAAAACGTTCAGCCTGTTCGTCCTTGGAAATCGCTAGCCAGAACTTGATAATCACGGTTTGCGCCTCAATCAGGTCATTTTCAAACCGGTTAATTTCTGAATAAGATGCCTGCCATTGCGCAGGACTAATCAGTTCTTCAATCCGTTCTACCAGTACCCGTCCATACCAGGACCGGTCAAAAATCGTAATCTTGTCTTCCGGCTGTAACCTGGTCCAGAAACGCCACAAATAAGGACGGCGCAATTCATATTTTTCCGGTGCACCAATGGTATGAATTTCATATTCGCGTGGATCAAGCTTTTTCACCAGCCGCTTGATTGCTCCCCCCTTACCGGCTGCATCCATCCCCTCGAATACGATTACCACATTACGTTGATCCATACGCATTGCACTGGCCACCTTGCGGGTCAGTTTCTTGAGTTCGTCCTTATAGGTATTCTGATCCACCGGCTCCCGCGAAGGCTGCAGCAATGCTTCAGGAATAGACGCCGGGGACCATGTCTTACTTCCTTTAGCAGGATGATCCGGACAGTGTTTCAAGGCCGCAAGAATAGTCTGGGCAAACTGCTGGTCACGCCGGGTTGCATCTTCACCATCAATGATGATCCAGTCCTCGGTAAAACGCTGACGCAAACGCTGGATCGCGTCATATTGCTTACGACTGCGCCAATCCAGACCGTGTAAACGATGCCAATGCATCTCACTTGGATCAATATCATCTAAACGTTTTTGCAAAGACTTCCAGGGCAGATCAAACCAGATCTTGATCACATCAACATGGTTATTTTTCAGATCCTGCTCAAAGGCACGCATCTGTTCAACATAATGATCAAACATGCTTTCATCTATAGGATTCGCTACATGCATGGCGGTACTTAGCAAATCTGTGTACCAGTTACCAAACAACACCATGATCTGTCCTTCAGCGGGGATAAATCGTGCATAAGGCTGCCAGAAAGTCTGTCTTTCATTCAGGGGCCGTGGCTGGTCTGCTTTTACCCGCAAATAACGCGGGTCAACCCATTCCCGTAATTGCTTAACCGCTTCCCCTTTGCCGGCCAGCTCAATTCCATTGACCAGTACGACTACACTTTTAGCATTCTTCTGTCCGCGTGTATCTTTCAGGGCATATTGCGCATCGATAAGCTGTAACGATAATTCATTTTCTTCAATCAATTGAAATTGTTGCTGTTCTGTAGACATAACCTGTTCTGTTTTTCTTGTTCGTGAATACAGTATAGACAGGCTTTTTGCTTGGTGAATAGCGATCGCTACGATTTTTAAACGATCTTTTTTGTCGAACTTTTCAACAAATTGACTTCAAATCCTGTGCAACCGGTCAATTTGTCATAGCGCACCATCCTAACTCGTTCTAAGATTCCCGCATCCATAACCATATTTGAACTTCCCATGTCCAAACTTGCGGTTTTAGACGATCTTCTGGAACGTTATTATCAACTGAACTATCATAAGCAACCGGAACTGCAACAACGTCTGCAAGATGTCCAGCTCTGGCAAAAAGAACGTATGCAACGCACTCATGCCAAGCAGTTTGCAGAAAAGCAAAATGTGCTGATGTCAGAATATTTCCTGAACCGTCTTTATGGTGGACCGGACTTCGATGCGCTGGCAGAACAGATTGCCCGCTTGACGCGCTATGCGCATAAGGCGGAAAAGCTGATCCCGGATAATGCGATCAAGACCGGCACTCACGGAGTAGAGCTGGCCATTCTTGCGGTACAGCTTGATGAGCAGGTGGCACAACAGTTATTGGAAGATTATCATCCAGCCGAATCACTGACTGATGAAATTATGCGTCTAACCTATTTAAAGCTGGATCAAGGCCAGGATCGCCTTAGACAGCTAGCCATGCTGGATCAGCTCGGTACTCATCTGGATAAATATATGCGGTCGTTCATTGTGCAGGCAGCATTTAAAATGTGTAAAGGTGCCGCAGAAAAATACCGTTTTGAAGTCATGTATGAGTTTATGCAGGATGGATTCCTGGCGATGAAACCACTTAAGTCCGCAGAAAAGTTTGTACGTGAATTTACGGCAACTGAGCGTAATATCATTGATCGCGTGCATGCTGGTGATCCTCAGCCTTTCCGTTAATTCCCGACAGCTTAAAAAATCTGAAAATATCACCTTAGGATAAGGCTGGCATCTGCTTGCCTTATTCTCTTAACCCAATTAACCAGCTATTTTTAAATCGTAGTAATTTCATCGATACAAAAAAATCAGGTCTCAATAAATAGACAAAATAATGGTTCCAAAGCCCTAATCGTATCAATCAATCCGTTATAGTCTCTAATAAAGTTATAAAAATTATGCAAAATTTACAGAAATTAATCTGTTTATGGTCAACGTACTTGATCGGCTTACGTGTTATCTAAGCCTCCGTATATCTTGATTCTTTATAGATGTACCCATGTCAATGAATTTTAGGAAAAATGTAATGGGGTACAAACAGTTATCTATTCGCGGCACTGTACAAATAAACCTGAGACCTTCAATAAACAGTTATAAAATTGATGCTCAAGATATACAGATTGAAAGCCATAAGTCTTTGGATATTTACGGTCAGGCGATGCTTGTTCATGATCTGAAATGCAAGTTAAAGATAGGCTATTTCCATATTGTGATTACTACAGATAAACAACGGATTATCTCTGTTGAACGTGGGGATTATGCACTAGGAGATGGTCTTTATTATGAGCTGGATCAACTGTCCATTCGCTATGGTAAAAACCAGTTCATCCATAAACTGGACGAATCTTAAAAATTCTGGATACAAAATGAAAAACCCCGGCATCCTGCCGGGGTTTTTCGTATTGGTTCGCTTGGTATAACTCCTGTCGTACCTTACTTTCCTTGTATTTATCTATTTTTATTCTTAGAGGGAACATCCTGTTCCTGATGAACTTATCATATGAAATTTCTACCACTATAAAATAGTCGCTAAAAACCTGAATCAATGTAAGCAAAAACCTACAAAGAATTGAGTAGGTTTTGACTCGCCATTTAATTAAGCTATGGTGCACCGCATCAGCAGGAAGATATAAAAATTCAGAACGTATATCATGACTTTTTATCATCAATTAAGATCGATTTTTCGGCTGAGATTTCAGCTAAAGACGCATTTTTCTGTATATTATTCATAACAATTGCATGATGATTGCTGTATAACATCTTAGAATCTGTCATTATGCAGTCCATGCACGCATGCAAGATTAACCCCATTGATCTGTTAGGAGTGACTCCAATGTCCAATGAAAATACTACGCCTACCCCTACAGCTGAGTCGGCACAACAAACAGACAAAGTGAGCCCATTCTTAACTGCACCTTTACCACAAGGTGCGCCACAAGGTCAGCAACAGTCTCTAGAACAACGTCTGACTGATACACCTGTCACAGGTAGCATACCGAAATATAATCTGCCACGTGGGGCGAATACCGGTAATGTCGGTCCAACCACTCACTTCGGCTATCAAACTGTCAGCAGTGAAGAAAAAGCACAAAAAGTCGCGGAAGTATTCCATTCTGTCGCCAGCAAATACGACATCATGAATGATCTGATGTCTTTTGGTATTCACCGTCTATGGAAACGTTTTGCCATTAACATGTCAGGCGTGCGCCGTGGTCAGCATGTGCTGGATATCGCCGGTGGTACGGGTGACTTGGCCAAAGTATTCAGCCGTGAAGTTGGTCCAACCGGTCATGTAGTATTATCTGACATCAACGAATCCATGCTAAATGTGGGTCGTGATCGCTTGATTGATGCGGGCTGTACCAATGTTGATTTCGTACTGGCTAATGCCGAAACTTTAGAGCCATTTGCAGATAACAGTTTTGACCTGTTAACCATTTCATTTGGTCTACGTAACGTCACTGATAAAGATGCTGCACTTGCTTCGATGTACCGTGTACTTAAGCCAGGTGGCCGTCTGCTTGTTTTAGAATTTTCTAAACCGGTCTTTGAGCCATTCTCGAAACTGTATGATCTGTATTCATTCACAGCATTGCCAATCATGGGTAAAATCATTGCCAATGATTCTGAAAGCTATAAATATCTGGCAGAATCGATTCGTATGCACCCAGATCAGCGCACCCTAAAAGGCATGATGGAAAATGCCGGCTTCCAGAACTGTGACTACCATAACCTGACGGGTGGTATCGTTGCCGTTCACCGTGGTTTTAAACTTTAAGGTTCCCATTCATGTGGTCAATTCTGGCACTTGGTGCCGTTGAACGTGTGATTCACCATTTCATTGATCTGGATGCGATTACCCGCATCCAGTTAAATGCATTGGCTGGCAAAATGCTACGTGTAGTAATTGCCTCACCACAGCTTTCTGTAGATGTATTCTTTGATGATGGCAAGGTTCGCCTGGAGCCAACAGCCACTGGGCATACTGAAGCTGCTTCGATCTTTGAACAGCGGCCTTATGAAGCCAACAGCTCACAGAGTTCTGAAGCCACTGCGACTTTACAAGTCGATAATGTCATTGACCTGCTGAAACTGCTGCTTTCAGATGAAATAGGCAATATTCCGCTGCAAGGTGACTATAAGTTATTGCAGGAAATCCAGCGCATTATGCAACAGGCTGAACCTGATGTGGCGGCTCATTTAAGCCCATGGATCGGACCAACCCTTGCGCATGAAATTGGCAAATTGCAACTGGCACCCAAATATCTCAAACGCAGTCTGCAAAGCGGTCTGTTCTTTATGGAAGATACGCTTAAAGAAGACAGCGGTCTATTTGCTGCGCGTTGGCAAATGGATGATTTACAGCAAGATACGCGTATACTCAATCAAAATATTGATCGCGTAGAAGCCAAGATTCGTCAGCTTCAGATACAGATTGAAAATCAACAAGATTCAACTCAAAACTAGGTACACCACTTTATGATTCCGCATGTTTCACGTTTACTCGAACTCTGGCGCATTGCCGCGCATTATCGACTCGATACGTTGTTTCCTGCGGAAGAGCTCCCAGAAAAAAGCCGTCATATCCTGTCCCTGATTCGTATGCATCCGGCTGCATGGTCCAGCCGAGAGCGTAAAAATCCTCTCAAGCTGAAAGAGGCTTTAGAGGAAATGGGTCCACTGGCGATCAAACTGGGACAATTGCTATCTACGCGTCGTGACCTGATTCCACCTGAAGTACTGCAACAACTGGTCTTGCTACAGGATCGCGTCAAGCCATTCGACAATGACGTGGCTAAAATGCGTATTCAGGAATCGCTGAAAGCCGATGTAAACACCCTGTTCGCCCGTTTTGATGCTCAGCCACTTGCTGCTGCATCAATTGCACAGGTGCATACTGCTGCTCTGCATGATGGCCGGGAAGTGGTAGTGAAAGTGACCCGCCCGAATATCCGTAATCAGATTTTGCAGGATTTCGAGATCCTGGGCTGGCTGGGTGACTTTCTGGAAAAACGTCTGGAAGCAGCGCGTGCCCTACATTTATCGGAAATTATTCAGGATTATCGCCAGATTATTCTGAACGAACTGGACCTGACGCTGGAAGCGGATAATACCCGCCGGATGCGTCATTATTTCACCGGCTCCAGCATGATGTATGTGCCTGAAGTCTATATGGACAGCAAGGATGTACTGGTCGCAGAACGGATTACCGGTGTACCGATCTCGGATATTGCTACCTTTGATGAACTGGGTATGGATCGTGCTGACCTGGCACGTAAAGGTCTCACCATCTTCTTTACCCAAGTATTCCGGGATAACTTCTTCCATGCCGACATGCATCCAGGCAATGTCTTTGTAGAAACCATTAATCCGGTCAATCCGCGCTTTATCGCACTGGACTGTGCGATTATGGGCGAGCTATCCAAACATGATCAGATGACTGTGGCGCGCATGCTGCTGGCGGTCATGAACAGCGACTTCATGCAGCTGATCCAGATTGTACATCAGGCTGGCTGGATTCCACCGGGTACCGATCAGGATGCCCTGGCACGCGAAATGCGCCGTACTGTGGGTCCAATGGTTTCAAAACCAATGCATGAGCTGGACTTCGCCGGCATTCTGATTCAGGTCATGGACATTGCCCGTCGCTTTCATCTGGAAATTCCACCGCAACTGATGTTGTTATTGAAAACATTAGTCCATGTGGAAGGCCTAGGCACTGACCTATATCCGGAACTGGATATCTGGAGCCTGGCCAAACCGATCCTGACCGACTGGATCAAGGCACAGATGAATCCGCAGAAAAATCTGAAAGAACTGGGACAGAAAATCCCGGATCTGCTTTTAGGGGCGCAGGATTTACCAACCTTGATGATCGATAGTCTGAATGGTTTGAAAAATCAGTCGGCCTGGCATGCCAAACAATTGAATGAATTACAAAGCATGCGTTTGCAAATGGAACATCAACAAAAACGTAGCTGGATGTTTGGCAGTTTAATGGCGATTTTACTGTCTATTGCCATTATTTCACCTTGGTTTGTTTCTGTGATTCTGATTATTTTGGCCAGCATCCTAGCGATCTGGCGAATTGCAAAATAAGTAATTTAAATATGTAAAAAGCCTGATTTGTTCAGGCTTTTTTATTTTCTGAATGTCATATGACTCTAAAGTCACCTTAGGGCACATCTTGCCATTGGGTCCAAAGGCACAACGCTTAAAATAAGCCCTCACTGGTCGAATATGGGTTAAACCTCTATGCAGATTTTACAAAAACATGCCCCTGCCCTGAAAATCCGTGCCGGGCATCTGGCACGTGAGCTGATTCTGAAAGAAGGTTTACAACCCGAACAGGTGGATATTGTTCCCGGTGCTGCAGGGGGTCCGAAAGGTATTGGTATTCAGGGGTTGGATCAGGCAATTTTTGGTGATTTTTTCCCACGTGCCCCTCAGCGTAGAACCCTGGTGGGTTCCTCCATTGGCAGCTGGCGTTTTGCCAGTATTGCTGCTCATGGTGCTAAACAAGGAACCGAACGCCTAGCTGAACTGTATACCAACCTTTACTTCCATAAGAAAATGTCACGTTTGGAAGTGAGCGAAGTCTGCCGCGGCATGTTATTCGACTTGGTCCAAGGCAAAGAGAATGAGCTAGTTAATCATCCAGATTATCATCTCGCTGTGATTTCGATTAAAGCCCAACACATTTTCCAGAGTGACAAGGCCTTACCTTTACTGGCTTCTGTAGCCGGAATTGTCGGGGCAACTGCAGTTGCACGCAAGCACAGCCGTCATTTTATGCAACGGGTCATCAGCCAACCGAATATGGGTGAACAGTTTAAAATCGCTGAAGATGGATTTACCACGCATTATCATGCCCTGACTGAACAAAGTGTCCTGTCCTGGTTAATGGCATCTGCCTCTATTCCGGGGGTGATGGCAGCGGTGAATAACATCCCGGATGCACCGCAAGGTTATTACCGCGATGGTGGTTTAATTGACTATCACATTGACCTACCCTTCCAGAGCAAAGGCATTGTACTGTATCCGCATTTTACTGACAGCATTACGCCGGGCTGGTTTGACAAGTTATTTAAACGCACCTCAAATCCGGAAAATCAGGCACGCACTTTACTCATATCTCCATCACAGGAATATCTGCAAAGTTTACCTTTAGGCCGTTTGCCAGACCGTAAAGATTTTACCTTGAAAGGCTTGGATCAAACTCAGCGGATTCAGCTCTGGAAGCAATGTATTGCTGAAAGTCAGCGTCTGGGCGATGAATTTCTGGAACTGGTCGAGAAACAGAATTTTGCCGACCTGATGCAAGCCTTGTAATTGGCCGCAGCTGCCCGATTATTTGTATAATTGCCTTAATTTTTTGAGCTGTTGAGATTTATGCAGAAGTTTTTAGTGGTCCTGCAATATGCCTGTATTGCCTTTGGTCTTTATCTGATCTATAGCGTTGGCATGTCGCTATATACCCAGCAATTTGAGCTGATGGAACTGGTGGCCGATATTGGTACGATTCTGATCTGTATCGACTTGGGGGTGTTTTTATATACCAGTAAAGGTAAGTCTGGAATTAGCATGGAAGAATATGCAAAACGACTGGAACAGCCACCGTCGAAACTGGTTTATGTGACACGAAAACTGGGGCATCTGGGTATTTTGCTGATCATTACCAGCTGGATTGTTCCGATGATTAACTCATAAGAGTGTTCAAATAAAAAAACCTCCCGATTGGGAGGTTTTTTTAAATTAAAGATATCTGAAAATTATTTAGAACCTTTAATCCCAGCTTGTAATAATAACGCACCCAAACCACCAATTTTTTGCTCTTGTGGTTTAGCCACTTGCGGTTTCTTGCCCTGAGGACGCTCACCTTGCGGACGTGCTTGCTGTGGACGTTTGCCTTGAGGCTTACGTTCACCACGTGCTTCATTGTTTTCACGGCGTGGTTGACGTGGGGCTTTTGCCGGAGCTGCAGAAGCTTCAGGACGCATCGACAAATTCACGCGGTTACGTTCAGCATCCACATTCAAAACACGAACTTGCACGATTTGACCAGGTTTCACCACTTTATGTGGATCAGCGACAAATTCATTGGCAAGTTCAGAAATATGCACTAAGCCATCTTGATGGACACCGACATCGACAAATGCGCCGAAGTTAGTCACGTTGGTCACTACACCTTCCAGTTGCATGCCTTCAGTCAGTTGTGCAACTTCAGTGATATCATCACGGAACTTGGCGGTACGGAATTCTGGACGCGGGTCACGACCCGGTTTTTCCAGCTCTGCCAATACGTCTTGAATCGTTGGCAGACCGAATTGCTCATCAGCAAACTCTTCAGGATTTACCTGACGAATGATTTCAGTATTGCCAATAATGTCTTTTACCGTTGTTGCTTTCGCTTCAACAATTTTAGACACAAGCGTATATGATTCAGGGTGTACTGCAGAAGCATCCAGTGGCTCAGAGCCATCTAGAATACGCAAGAAGCCCGCAGCCTGTTCAAAAGTACGTTCGCCTAAACGTGGCACTTTTTTCAACGACTGACGGTTATCAAAACGGCCATTTTCCTTACGGAAATCTACGATCTGCTGTGCAATCGATTTATTCAGACCGGCGATATAACCCAAAATTGCAGAAGATGCAGTATTGACATCCACACCGACCGAGTTCACACAGTCTTCAACCACTGCTTCAAGCGTTTTCGCCAGACCAGCCTGATTCACATCATGCTGGTACTGACCTACACCAATCGATTTTGGATCGATTTTCACCAGTTCAGCCAATGGATCCTGTAAACGGCGTGCAATCGAAACCGCGCCACGAATCGACACATCCAGCTCTGGAAGTTCTTGAGAAGCCAATTCAGAAGCAGAATAAACAGAAGCACCTGCTTCAGACACAGAAACGCGGGTCAGTTTCAGGTCACTGTTTGCTGCCATCATTTCAGCTACTAGCGCTTCAGTTTCACGGCTTGCCGTACCATTCCCAATCGCAATCAGGTCAACATTAAACTCACGGCATAAACGCGCCAGCTCGGTCAGTGAACCTTCTTTATCATCTTTTGGAGCAAATGGATAAATGGTGCTATGTGCCAGAACATCGCCTGATTCATTCACGACTGCCAGTTTCACACCAGTACGGATACCTGGGTCAACGCCCAGCGTCGTACGCGCGCCAGCAGGTGCAGAAAGCAGTAAGTGACGTAAGTTTTCCGCAAATACGTTCATTGCTTCAGATTCAGCAGCCAGACGTTTTTCAGTCAATAAAGAATGCTCAATCGTCGGACGGACTTTACCCAGCCAGAACAGTTTCACAGTCTGTTTCAGGAAATCCTGACGAGACTGGGGCTGAATGGCATCCAGATTATATTCTGTTTCAATACGTGCCAATGGAGCATCGTCTTCGCCATCCACTTTCAGGCCCAGGACATTTTCCTGACGGCCACGCAGCATTGCCAACAGACGATGCGAAGGAACTTTGTTCAGGTTTTCAGAGAAATCGAAGTAATCACGGAATTTCTTGCCAACTTCTTTTTTCTCATCGGAAGCAACCAAACTTTTTAAAATGGCAGTTTTTGCAAATGTGGCTTTCAGCTCAGTGGTCAGCGCAATGTTCTGTGCCCAGTCATCAATCAGGATGTGCTGGATCGCATCCAACTGGCTTTCTTGATCTGGATAATCTTCATGGCTAAAGCCCGCAAGTGCTTCGGCAGGATCAACCGCTTCAGCAAAGATTTTTTCTGCAATCGGACCAAGACCAGCTTCTTTGGCTTTGAATGATTTACTGGTACGTTTTGGACGGTACGGCGCGTAAATTTCTTCTAATGCATTTTTGGTTTCTGCCGCATTTACCCGCGCCAATAAATCATCAGATAATTTATCTTGTTCTTTGAGTGATTCAATCACCTTTTCACGGCGCTCATACAAATCACGCAAGTATGATAAACGCGTATCGAGCTGGCGTAGTTGCGTATCGTCTAAGCCCTGCGTTACTTCTTTACGGTAACGTGCAATAAATGGAACACTGGCACCTTCATCAATAAGTTTGATGGCAGCTTCTACTTGAGTTGGACGTACGGCAAGTTCTTTTGCCAACTGCTGAACTAAGTCAGTCATCGTGTTTGATCCCACAAGGATAAGTACTAAATGGCATGATTATAAAGACCAGGCCTATAAAATCCACAATTGTTTTTATTAATTTATCTTTATGAATTATGACAGTGTTGTTCAATATTTGAAGAATGACGTTTAGATCCAGGCGATGACTGCCTCATATTTGCGAAACTTTTATCATTTACCTGTATATATTTGGTATCCATCCCTTGATTTTAACTGCAATTTTTGTTGCTTTAGAGCATAGTCAATCGCTATAAATGAATCGTATACTCAAGACATCTATTAGTTTTTGTTTAAGACGACAATAAAGAATAAAGGAGCACCTTATGAGTTTAGTTGTACCCGCTGAAAAAACCGATGCAGTACATACCGAAACCGATCGGGTAGAACGCATTCTGGTTGTCGATGACGATGTCCGTTTACGTACCTTGCTGCAACGCTTTTTAGAAGATAAGGGTTTTGTGGTCAAGACTGCGCATGATGCTACTCAAATGGACCGACTGCTACAGCGAGAACTGTTTTCTCTGATCGTGCTCGACTTTATGCTCCCTGTTGAGGATGGTCTGAGTATCTGTCGTCGTTTACGCCAGTCCAATATCGATACACCAATCATCATGCTGACAGCACGTGGTAGCGACTCGGATCGTATCGCAGGACTTGAAGCTGGTGCGGATGACTATTTACCTAAACCATTCAATCCAAATGAATTATTAGCACGTATCCGTGCCATATTACGTCGCCAGGTGCGTGAAGTACCAGGTGCGCCAAGCCAGCAAATGGAAGTGGTCAGCTTCGGTCCATGGTCACTTGATCTTTCTACCCGCACATTGACTCGCGAAGGTCAGGTGGTAACCCTCACAACAGGTGAATTTGCTGTATTAAAAGCCTTAGTACAGCATCCACGTGAACCGTTAACACGTGACAAGCTGATGAATTTGGCACGTGGTCGTGAATGGGGGGCAATGGAACGTTCGATTGATGTGCAAGTGTCTCGTCTGCGTCGTCTGGTAGAGGAAAATCCGGCTCGTGCGCGTTATATCCAGACCGTATGGGGTGTGGGTTATGTCTTTGTTCCAGATGGTGCTGAATAAGAAAAACTATAAAGGGATAAGGATTACCTTCGTCTATTGTCTCTAAATGCCATTCGCTGCTGTCTGAGCCAAACTTGCATTCCTGGCTGGCATGGAACTTTACAAGTTCAGCGAATGGCACAGTTTTACTGGAATAACAGTATTTTATTTATTGAAAAGTCTTTTATTAAAGACACAGGCAGTTAAGATTCTATCCCAAGAATATTTCTGTAAAATCTGGAAAACGCCCACAGGATGCTGGTGTGAAACTTGACCCCATCGACCCACAAGAATTTACTGATTTTGTCCATTACTCGGAAAAGAAACGTACCCGTATGGAACGTTTTCTCGACAAAATCAAGCCACGTTCAGCTGCAATGCGAACCGCGGTACTTGTGGTTTTTGTGGTCCTGTTCAGTCTGGTGATGTCGATTTGGTTTTTCTGGCGAACTCTTTATTTGCCGGAAATTCAGCAACATGCCCGCTATCTCGCTGTTGAACTGGAAATCCTGAATAATCCTAGCCTGCGCCTGTATCACCATGATCAGGAAGTAGATATCGATGATTATTTAAAAAGCCGTATTGGGATTGAGTATATTACCGACCCTGCACAGTATCCCAATATTCGTGAAAAAGTGATTGCCGAATTTTTTACCAGTAAAATTGAGGAAAAGCTGGCAAAAGAATTACGTATTGACCGGGCAACTGTATATTTCCAGTTTAAGCCGAGTCCACAGATCTGGATTCAAACGCCTGAAATGAATGGTCATTGGGTTCGTGAACCTTTAAAAACCTATGCTAACTATAGCCCTGAACTGATTTTTGGCTGGTTGCTGGGTACACCATTGATTGCTGGCATTATTATTCTGACTTTGGTCCGTCAGCTGAATCGTCCGCTACGTCGCTTACAGGAAGCCGCGAATAGCTATAGTTCAACTGGTTCTGCACCCTATCTGGATACCAATCATGGGCCACTTGAAATCCGTCAAGTAAACAATGCCTTTAACCATATGATCTACACGCTAGAACAGACCGAGCGTGAACGCCGGATTATGCTCGCTGGTATTTCACATGATTTGCGCACGCCTCTGACTCGTATCCGCCTGAGTGCCGAGATGATGCCAGACGAAGATTTCCTCAAAGAAGGTCTGATTTATGATGTCGAGGACATGGATGCAATTTTAAATCAGTTTATTTCCTTTATGCGCGATGGTTCCGATGAAGAGCCACAAGAAACCAATGTCAATACCCTACTACAAGAACTGGTTACCCAGTTTAAGCCGCTTGATATCCACTTTACGCCTCAGGAATTACCGCTGATCCAAGCCCGCAGTATGTCGCTTAAGCGATTGATTGGTAACTTGATTAATAATTCAAAACGCTATGGTGCCGAACCAGTCGAACTCTCTGCCCAGATTGAACAGGATCGACTGTTGATCAAAGTGGCCGATCATGGTGAAGGCATTCCAGAGGATCAAATTGAAGATCTCATGCAACCTTTTGTACGAGGTAATTCGGCTCGTACTGTTCAGGGTAGCGGTTTGGGACTAGCCATTGTAAAACGGATTGTCGATATTCACTCTGGTGAACTATACATTCATAATGGACCTGAAGGTGGATTGGAAGCCATTATTTCACTACCAATTCATCAGGCAGAACCAGAACAGACGGCGACCCCGACCACGCTCGACAAAATCCGACAAAGTATTACTGGTCACTTTTAAGAATAGATTAATATTTATACATTTGATTTTTAGGATTTAATTTCTTATTTATATAAATAATATATTATTCAATATGTTAAAAATCATCACTTATTTTTATACCACTATTTGGCTAAAAAATTAGACCTTAGCCTAACACCTATGCAAAATACTTTTTTTGATCGGTACAATCCGTATCAGTATTCAGGAATTTAAGAGAGTTCAAATGTCTTTAGACCGTATCCGTTTAGCATCCCTACACAATAAGGTAATGAGTGCAGAACAGGCAGCTCAGTTCATCGAAGATGGCATGACTGTAGGTATGAGTGGCTTCACTCGTGCAGGTGAAGCAAAAGCGGTTCCACTGGCTCTGGTACAGCAAGCAAAAGCGAACCCATTAAAGATCACCCTCATCACTGGTGCTTCTCTAGGGAATGACCTGGACAAGCAATTAACAGAAGCTGGTGTATTGGCACGTCGTTTGCCATTCCAGGTCGACAACACCCTGCGTAAAGCAATCAACAAGGGTGAGGTGATGTTCATCGATCAGCATTTGTCTGAAACTGTTGAACAGATGCGTAACCAGCAGCTGAAAAAACCAGATGTAGCAGTGATTGAAGCGGTTGCGATTACTGAAGACGGCGGCATTATTCCTACAACGTCAGTTGGTAACTCTGCAAGCTTTGCAATTTTCGCAGAAAAAGTGATTGTAGAAATCAATACAAACTTAAGCCCAGCTTTTGAAGGCTTACACGACATCTATATCCCGACTTATCGCCCAACACGTCAAGCGATTCCATTGACTAAAGTAGATGAGCGTATCGGTACACATGCAATCAATATCGATCCGGCGAAAATTGTTGGTATCGTAATTAATAGTGAATACCATGATTCTCCATCTACAGTAACAGCTCCGGATGATGAGACTCAATCTATCGCAAATCACCTGATTGCTTTCTTCGAAAAAGAAGTAGCAGCAGAGCGTTTACCGAAAAACTTAGGTCCACTTCAGGCCGGTATCGGTTCAATTGCAAATGCCGTATTGACTGGTCTGAAAGACTCTAATTTTGAAGACCTGATCATGTACTCAGAAGTACTGCAAGACTGTACTTTCGAATTAATCGATGCGGGTAAAATGAAATTTGCTTCAGGCTCATCAATTACCCTCTCTGCAAAATACGGCGAGAAAGTATTTAACAATCTTGAGCAATACAAAGATAAACTTGTATTACGTCCGCAAGAAATTTCTAACCATCCTGAACTGGTACGTCGTTTAGGTATTATCGGTATTAACACTGCACTTGAGTTTGATATCTACGGTAACGTGAACTCTACTCACGTATGTGGTAGCAAAATGATGAACGGTATCGGTGGTTCAGGTGACTTCGCGCGTAATGCGCACATTGCGATCTTCGTAACCAAGTCAATTGCCAAAGGCGGTGACATCTCATCTGTTGTTCCAATGGCATCTCATGTTGACCATACTGGCCATGACGTAGATGTGCTTGTAACTGAACAGGGTCTGGCAGATCTTCGTGGTTTAGCGCCACGTGAGCGTGCTCGTGCCATCATCGACAACTGTGTACACCCAATGTACAAAGATGCATTAAATGACTACTTTGATCGTGCATGTGTACGTGGTGGTCAGACACCTCACCTTCTAAATGAAGCGCTGAGCTGGCATGCAAACTTTGAAGAAACTGGTTCGATGTTAGTCTCTGTAAAAGAAGCTAAATCTGCATAATTGAGTTGATAAAAAAACGCCCTTCGGGGCGTTTTTTTATCGGCAAAACTTAATTAAACTTGATTTGATCACCAAGGATTCTTCTGACTTCTGAGAGACCGTGAATACTTAAAGAACATTCGATCGACCCAATCGATACTACATCCTGATTGATCTGTAAGGTTAACTGCCCTTTTTCATTAAACTGAAATACACTATTAAATAAACTCAAACTCTCCTGATTACTCTGTGCGGCTACTGGGAAACCCGGCGGCGTCATTCTTTGCAACGTATCAGCCCGATATAGATCTGTTTTTGTTTGAAATGAACGATCCTGTCCTGTACCAGCGCAAGCAAATCATCATCCAGATGTTCAAAACTAGATGAATCAAAAAAACTTGCAATTGCTGGAAGCTGTACCCCTGCCATTAACATAGCGCATGTATAGCTACAGACCCTATTCATAGCACTGCCTCCTAAATTTCAGCAATATCAAAATAGCATATCAATTTACAATAATATCAACCACTTATCATTATTTTATGAAATATCCACAACAGATCTATGCTATTCATTGAACTATTTCACAAAAAACGTGAATATTCAGACGAATAACCAAAGACAAGTTAAGTAATAAAGAATGTCTAAAATTTAAAATTCTTTAATCTTCTCCCTAGTTCTTTCGACCTATTCAACCTTTAAATTCTGGCTATATGCCCTCATACTTCTCCTAATAGAAATATTTAGGAAATTTCATGCGCGTAGATATCTGGTCGGATGTGGTCTGCCCTTTTTGTTATATCGGTAAAAAACGTTTAGAAGCTGCTGCAGAACAGGCAGGTGTAGAACTTGAAGTTCACTGGCATAGCTTCCAGCTTGATCCTGAAGCACCTGTACGTCAGGAAATTTCTAATTCTGAAAGACTTGCGCAGAAATATGGCCGTACTGTGGCAGAAGTCGAAGAAATGCAACGTAATATTGCCGAGATGGCCAAGGCAGAAGGTATCAAGTTTAACTGGGAAGGTGCCAACTCAGGCAATAC
Source organism: Acinetobacter sp. VT 511 (assembly GCF_001077515.1). NCBI lineage: Bacteria > Pseudomonadati > Pseudomonadota > Gammaproteobacteria > Moraxellales > Moraxellaceae > Acinetobacter > Acinetobacter sp. VT 511. The sequence goes on from NZ_LFRE01000041.1 coordinate 50,603, forward strand.
CTTTAATGCTCACCGTATTATCCATCTTGCCCAGAGCAAAGGTTTAGGTAACGAAGCTGAAGAAGCTTTCTTCTATAGTTATATGACCCAAGGTCTAGCCATTGGAGAGCGTGAAACCTTAGAAGATGTAGCAGCCCGTATAGGTCTGAATCCTGTTGAAGTTGATGACGTGCTGAATTCAGAAGAATATGCAGATTTCGTTAAATTCGATCAGGAAATTGCACGCGACCAGTTGAAAGTTACAGGTGTTCCGTTCTTTGTATTTGACCAGCGTATTGCCTTGGCGGGTGCCCAACCCAAGGAAGTATTTGTACAGGTTCTAGAAAAAGCGCTAGAGCCACCGCAGGCTGCTGCAGAACAATGTACTGATGATCAATGTGATCTGCCTAAATCTGAATAAGATAAGACACATAAAAAAATCCCCATTTCAAATGGGGATTTTTTTGTTCTGTATTTATTCGACCAGAAAACTGATTTTAAGATTGACCCGATATTCAGTAATTTTATTGTCTTTGATGACAACTTTTTGTTCATTAATCCAGGCACCCTGAACATTCTTGACGGTTTCGGTGACCTTAGCAATGCCAGTCTGAATCGCATCCTCAAAGCTCTTATTGCTACTCGAATTAACTTCAACAACTTTTGCAATCGCCATGATGTAACTCTCTTTTTATGGTGAGTGAAGCGTCATCATAATGGATTTAAATCCTGAGCAAACGTTCCTTAAACATCGGACAGCAAATCCTTACATGTGTTTTACAATACCGTGTTCACCTCACTCTAATTAGCATGGCATCACCTTTTAAATCTTTCATATAAAAATCTTTATTCTTATTTAAATTATTATTTTTTAAATAAGCCTTATGAAGAATGAGTTTTCTCGAGATTAGAGTAAAAGTTCTAATTTATTGTTTTTTATAAATAAAATTTAATTATTTTTTATAAAATTGCCGAATCAATCATTTTTTAATACTGCTGCTTTGGTATCATTTTCACACAAATAAGGTTCTATTTTCTCCCAGTTCAATATATTGAACATCAGCTTATAAAGGTCATATTATGAACGCAATTAAATTTGTTCTGGCTGCAACGGTAATGGCACTTTCAGTAACTGCAACTGCGCAAATTGTCTACACACCTGACTTTCCGGCAAAAAAAGCGGCTGCAGTTGAAACTGTTGCGGCGGATACTGCTGAAACTGTAAAAGAAGCTTAATTTTCTAGCTTCTTTCTTAAAAAAAACAGGCTGAAATATTCAGCCTGTTTTTTATTTTTGCAGTACTACATGACAGAAAACGATTAAATTTATATTCAAGCTTATTTCAGTTACCTAAATATTTTGATCCATGATTCATCCAGGTGATCTTCAACACCATTCCAAATTTTACCGCGCTATATTTCTAGAAAATAATTGATAAAAAATAACATTTTTATATTTTCCTCCATATAATCAAAAAATGATCATTTTTTATATGTGACAAGTTTTGCCATGAATGAATTGCAAGCTTTAGTACAAGGTCAAATTTCACCACAGGCGATTCCGGTTGATCATCTGTTGCAGTTAGCCGAACGTTATACCGATCCTAACTCAACTGAATATAAACTGATTGAACTGGCTGCCAATATCATTCTGGCCAAAAGCCTGGATAAAGCACTTAAATATTTATAATAGATGACGATGATGAATGCTCTTGAAAAAGTACGTCTGATTAAAGAACTGCATGAATTAGGACATGATCTGGATCATCGTAGTCTCAGCTTATATGAAGTAGTCCGCTCTAAAAAACGTGTGCAAGAAATTTTCCAGCAGTGCAATGAGCCTGTTTTCAAGAAACAGCTGCTGGCATTCAAAACTCGGCTTCAACCTGAACTTGCTGCAAAGGAATTTGCTCGAGAAACCCATTATTACCATAGCTTCCGTGGTTTTTTTCTCAATGCAGATCATCTAAAGGAAGCCCTGTATGCTCACCCGCTTTCAGGTTGGGCTTTCTTGCATGATCCTAAACGTGGCTGGCAAATCTGGCTGATCCCAGCACCTCAACGTACTGCATTGATCAGTGAATGGAACCTTGATATAGAGCAGAGCTTTGGCTGGCTGTTACACCAGCAACAGCTTTCTTCATGTTTGAAAAGTGATCATGAATTACAAGCTACTGCAACCCCATTGTCTTTAGAGATGGTTGAAGATAAGCTTCCTGAACCGTCTATAAATACTTATATCTCCAAACATGAGATTTGGGCGAATCCTCAAATTTTACCCGTTCAACAAAAAGCTTCAAATGTGCTTCAGACAATCGTACCTTTAGCAGAATTAGATTTAAGTCATTCAGAGCCAGACGAACCACAAGTAGAGAATAAAGCAAGCGTCGCAGTACCCGATATTCCAGCGACTCTAGAATTTCAGGATTTATTATTTCAGGTTTCTGATGTTAGCTTGGTCGAAATAGGTAATCATCATCTTTTTGAATTAAGACTGGCTTCTGATTCATCCCTGCAACATCTCAAAATCGCTTGGCATTATCAGGCACATATAGACTGGAACTCTCAACCAGTTTACTTGGCTGAGCAGATAGATAGCACGGGACGCTTTAGCCACTATTGTATGCTATTAGGGACAAGTGAATGGCAGCAAGCCATACAGTTAATGCAGTTCTGGGGACAACAACAGAATTATCATATTGCTGCTATTAAAACGATTAGCGCTGTTGAATTAAGTACTAAATTCTTACAGCTTGATTCGCTCTATCAAACTTATTCCGAACAGGCCCGATTGATTTGGCAACGAGAGGATTATTTCCCATTTATTCCTCTGCATCAGATTACCACCAAAAAATTTATTCTATTTGATGAGCAGCCAGCCAACTTTCATACTCCCCTTCTATTACTACAGGAACGTCAAAAATTACGTGTAATTCATGGGGAACAACGTCTCAAGCTGTCTTCCACGGAACAGATGTATCCGTGCTTGATTCTGAAACGTGATCAGCAAATTAACTGGCAGCTGATCCACCAGATTCTGCTGGAGATTAAAGAGCCTGTGGCGGTAGCAGAACTTTATGCAAGCATCCTGGATAAAGCTTTGGAAAAATTGATGTAATTTTGTAGTTCTGGTTGCTTTTATTAGATGCAATTCTGCAAACTTATTCTTGAAATATAAAGAAAAAGAGCAAGAATAGCCCTATGAAAAAAAGCCGGATTTTGCCCGCATCTTTCTTACTGATCAGTTTAACAAGTGTTAGCCCGATACTTTGGGCCGGGCTTGATCAATCTTCTGATACAAGTCAAACAGCCGAGCCTGATGAGCAGGAAGCAGAGCCTTCCAAAAGCTTTAGCTTCCTTGACTATATTCCGCGATTCATAGATAGCACACCTACTTTTTTACCGGAGCAGTCGAGTGAACCCATCGTTCCCAGTACCCATGAGACTGAGGAAAATACCTGGGTAGATCGAAAACAAAAAGGGATTCGTCACTGGACTAACCGTACTGCAAATAAAATTGACAACTGGTTTGGTGAACCCGATGAAAATGAACCTGCACGTGCCACCCTGAGAGTGATTGTGGATAATAGCTGGAACAAATATGATGAATATGAAGTCAAACCCCGTATTCGCGGCAGAATCAAGCTTCCCACATTAGAACGTAAACTCAGTGTAGTCTTTGGTGATGACAGCCTCGATAATGAACTGAATGACAATGTCGCAATTACCAATGAGAATCCAGGCAATGCGCCTGACAGACGGCTGGACCGTAGCCGGACACGAGAAAATAACAGCTCTCTCGCATTGCGCTGGTCGGAACTTTCTAAAAAACTCCCTTTTGAAACTGATCTGGATCTGGGGGTTCGTTCTGGCGATGATATCTATGTCCGTGTAAAAGCAAGTCGAGATTGGGCACTACATAATGACTTCTCATTTCATGCCGAACAGATCTATCGTTACGGGATTGATAGTGAAAACTATCTGCGAACCAACCTGGAATTAACCCATGCGCGCCCTAATCAACCTTTTCTCTCTAACCAGTTCAGCCTGATCTATGCAGATGAACAGGATGATGATTTACGCTGGAATAATTACAGTTTTCGACAGCACCAGTTCTTTAATGCTCACCGTTTCAGCTACGGTCTTTATACTGGTGGTTATATGAATGATACAGACCTACGTCTGAATACTTGGGGACCTTATGTTTCCTGGCGCCAGCCCTTTCTTCGAGAATGGTTCTTCGTACAGACGGATGTCAATTATTTAAATGACCATCGTGAAGATCGGAATCATTACCTAGGCGCCGCAGTCCGCTTAGAAGCTATTTTCTAAAATCAGTAACGTTAGATATGCAAAAGCCCATGTCAGATGGGCTTTTTCAATCCGATACAATCGTCATTCATTAAATTTTGCTAAACATAATACGGTCTGTACGCATTACACGTTTAGGTTGCAAAGATGGCTGATCCAGAGTGGCTTTGTTAAGCACTACACGATCGGTACGCTGTACACGTTCAACCTGTTGAGCTTCCATTTTCATAGGTTTATAGAAACTTATACGATCAGTACGCACCACTTTTTCAGCACTGGTATTCGCCATAGCAAGCTGGCTTGTGGACATAAGTACAGCAGTTGCCAAACTCATTACAATTACTGATTTCATGATCTATATCTCTATTAACTTAACAATCGTTATTATAAATTATTTTTTATTTTATTATCTGTTTATCAAATGAAATACTTTAATGTATTTTTTTATTTTGATGATGGGTTTTCCAGATTAAAGCCCTTTTATAGTCTAATATTTCCAGTGAATAGTCATAAAAAAACCCTTCTATAAGAAGGGTTTTTCTAACTCTGAAAATTAAGCTAATAACAGACTGTTAATACGCTTTACATACTCCGCCGGATTCTCTGGTAAACCACCTTCAGCAATTACTGCCTGATCAAAGATGACATTGGCCAGGTCATCAAACTGGGTAGAGCCTTCCAATTTTTTCACCAATGGATGTTCAGGGTTGATCTCTAAAATCGGTTTCATATCCGGTACAGGCTGGCCCGCATCTTTCAGCATACGGATCAATTGTGGTGATAACTCCCCTTCCCCCGTCACCAGACAGGCTGGTGAATCTACCAGACGAGTTGTTACACGCACTTCCTTAGTTTTATCCTTCAAGGAATCCGTCAGTTTATCGACTACAGGCTTAAACTGCTCAGCAGCTGCTTCAAGCGCTTTCTTCTCTTCAGCATCTTGCAGATCACCAAGATCTACTGCACCCTTAGATACATTTTGCAACGGCGTACCATCAAACTCATGCACGAAGTTCATTGCCCATTCATCTACGCGCTCAGACATCAGTAGAACTTCAATACCTTTTTTCTTGAACAGTTCCAGCTGAGGGGAATTTTTCGCTGCATTCAGACTGTCAGCCGTTACATAATAAATAGCCTTTTGACCTTCCTTCATACGAGCTTTATAGTCTGCCAATGAAGTACTGATTTCATCATTGATTGAGGTCGCATAACGCAGTAATTTCAGGATACGCTCACGGTTACTAAAATCTTCACCCAAACCTTCTTTCAGTACAGCACCAAATTCACGGTAGAAAGTTTTGAAGTTTTCCTGATCTTTTTCATCTTCAGACTTGGCTAGATTATCCAGCATGGTCAGGATACGACGGATATTGCCTTCACGAATCGTTTTGACGTCACGGCTTTCCTGTAGTAATTCGCGGCTTACATTTAATGGTAAATCTGCACTATCTACTACACCTTGTACAAAGCGCAGATAGTTTGGAATCAGGTTATCCGCATCATCCATAATGAAGACACGTTTCACATACAGCTTGATCCCTGCTTTGGCATCACGGGTGAAAATATCCTGTGGAGCCTTGCTTGGTACATAAAGCAGTTGGGTGTATTCTGTGCTACCTTCAACACGGTTATGCGCCCAAGCCAGCGGTGCAGCAAAGTCATGAGTCAGGTTCTTATAAAACTCGACATACTGTTCTTCAGTAATCTCAGATTTATTACGGGTCCATAAAGCACTGGCAGAGTTGATCGCTTCCCACTCGTCCGTCTTCACATATTGACCACCTTTTGGTGTTTCACCCTCTGCAGCTTCTTCTTCCTGCCAGACTTCTTTCTGCATCTGGATAGGCAGGCTGATATGGTCAGAATATTTATTAATAATCTGCTTCACTTTATAGCTTTGCAGATAATCCAGAGCATCTTCACGCAAATGCAGGATAATGTCCGTACCACGGCCATCTTTAGTGATCTGTTCAACTTCGAAATCACCTGTACCACTACTGATCCAGCGTACACCTTCAGACTTGTCCGCACCTGCACGACGGGACTCTACAGTGATCTTGTCAGCGACAATAAAGCCTGAATAGAAACCGACACCAAACTGACCGATCAACTGGGCATCGGCTTTTTGATCCCCGGTCAGTTTTGACATAAAGTCTTTGGTACCTGATTTGGCAATCGTCCCTAGGTTATCAATGGCTTCTTGCTGGCTTAAGCCAATGCCATTATCAGAAATAGTAATCGTTTTATTGTTTTGATCGAGGCTGACCCGAACACGCAGGTCAGGTTCATTTTCATAATATTCAGGATGATTGATCCCTTCAAAGCGTAACTTGTCGCATGCATCTGAAGCATTTGAAATCAATTCACGCAGGAAAATTTCAGGGTTTGAGTATAGCGAATGTGTCACGAGGTGCAGTAACTGCGCTACCTCGGCCTGGAAACTATGCTTTTTTGCGTTTGACTCGCTCATTCTTCACTCCTTTCATTCTTGGAAACAGACTTAAGCTGATGCCTATATGAATGGAGTGAGTTGTTTAATTTTCAATAGTATCTAATGATTTTCATGCAAAAAATTTAATCATTCAAAATGGTCCCTGACGGTAAACCCGGTCAAATTGCAAGTCAATCTGCTGCTGGCGCATTTTATATACCTGCATCAGACAGTCGACAGACTCCTGACACTGATCACGAAACTGTAACCACTTGACCTGATCCCGCTGAATGACTGAGCGTGTACCCATGGGCACAAGATGACGGATAATATTGTAGCTGGTGGCCATTTTGACATCAGCATCATTCAGTGTCCGATGCTGGCAAATCGCCTTTTCAGTTTGTGACTGAGCCTTCTGGCAGTCGAAACTTGCCGCATGGCTTTGAGTCGTCCAGACCATAAAGAAGACCAATCCACTTCTAAGCAACCATTTCATTCTTGATCTTCCTATTCTCTTTATTATCTTCAGATTATCTTTAACTTTATTGCATTCAATATATTTGAACAGGGCGAATCTGCTCAATTAAATCACGTTATAAATCGTTGTTATTTTGCAAAAAAAAAGCCCTATCCGTAGATAAGGCTTTTGGATAATTTCAAAACTTAGAATTTGTAGCTATAGCCAATAGTGTAGACCCAAGGATCGATACCAAATTCGCCTAAATCGATTTTTGTACCATCAGCAGTTTTTGCTTCAAGATCTGTATTTAGATCTGCGTAACGTGCATCTACAAACACACCCCAATTTTTAGCATCTGCTGGTTGGAAATTAAATCCAATTTGACCCACTACACCATATGAAACATCGGCATCTAATTTAGCCACACCTAAAGCATCTTTTGCAGTTTGACTAAACTCTTCGTCCCATGGAATGAATACTGTTGCACCTACACCAACATAAGGGGTAAAGCGACTTGAATTCTTAAAATTATATTTCGCTGTTAATGTTGGTGGTAAATGCTTTAACGAGGCAATTTTTACACCACCCGCCATATCTACATCGTGATTGAACGGTGTAGCAAGCAATAATTCTGCAGATACATTGTCATTAAAAAAATATTCTACCGAAGGAGTAAAATTTAGTTCACTGCTTGCCTTAGCATCGTTCACAGTACCTGGAATAAGATCTGTTTCTTGAGTAGGTGCTAGAACAGAAGCCCCCACTTTCACTTGCCACTGGCCTGCCATCGCAGATGCTGAAAGCCCCATTAATGCAATTAGAGCAACTTGCTTTAACATTTTTAATACCCCACGGGAAGAATAATTATTAAGAAAAATACACCTTAATTAATAATAAACATGGTTAAAATTAATATGCAATAGATATTATAAAATCAAATTATAAGTATTATTTAAGTATATGTAATTAATATATATTTATTTTAATCTTACCAACCTGGTTGGATTAAAATACCAACCAGGTTAATCTGATTTAATTATTATTTATTCCAAGCAGACAAGTCAGAATTAATAGACACTAATTCAAATAAAATGTGTGAAACATCACACAATCAAAGCACCATTGCCGCAATCCAGCCAAAAATCAGCAATGGAATGTTGTAGTGGATAAAGGTTGGAATCACACTGTCCTTCATATGGTCATGTTGACCATCCATATTCAGGCCAGACGTTGGGCCAAGGGTAGAATCTGACGCTGGCGAACCTGCATCCCCCAATGCCGCAGCAGTACCAATAATCGCAATAGTTGCTTCAGGACTAAAGCCAAACTGAATGCATAACGGTACATAAATGATGGCTAGAATTGGCACAGTCGAGAATGATGAACCGATTCCAAGAGTTACCAGCAGACCAATCAAGAGCATTAGGAAGGCTGCAAGTGCTTTACTTTGACCAATCCATTCTACGGATGCCTGAACCAATGCAGGAACCTGATTAGTTGCTTCAATGACTGAGGCGAAACCCTGGGCAGCGATCATGATGAAACCAACCAGTGCCATCATACGCATACCGGTAATGATCACATCATCTGCTTCTTTCCATTTAAAGATTCCGGCACAGCTAAGAATTGCTACGCCCACCAAACCTGCAAGAATCATAGAATCTGAATACAGCTGCACAGCCAGCGTTGCTACAACTGCAATCACTGCCATCCAGATGGTGAACTTGGCAATTTGAGGTCGAGCTGCCTGCTGTTCTACGCCCAGTTCGGCAGAAATACTCTGCTGCTGTTCGACCTGGATATCTTTATACACACGTGGCTTACGATAGCTGATAAAGATCGCAACCAGCAAACCGATAAACATGCCAAATACAGGAAGCGCCATGGCAGCTGGAATCTGGTCATAGGTGATCTGGAAGCCATAAGCTTTACCAAAAGTATTGATATTCTGACCCAAAATATCATTCAGGAAGATTGCACCAAAACCAACTGGAATCAGCATATAGGTCGCAACCAGACCAAATGTCAGCAAACAGGCCACCAGACGGCGGTCTAACTGCAAGTGATTAAATACAATCAATAAAGGCGGAATCAACACAGGTATAAACGCAATATGCACAGGAATCACGTTTTGAGAGAAGACCGCTGCAATTGCAACAGTTGCAAAAATCATATATTTAACACGATTTTGTGCTTTGATATCAGCCTCACCTTTTAAGGTACTAATCATCTTATAAGCCAAAAGATCAGGCAGGCCTGAACGTGCCAAAGCTAAAGCAAATGCACCTAAAATACCGTAAGCCAAGGCAATTTTAGCACCACCACCCAGGCCATTGTTAAATGCATCTAAAGTTCCCTGCAGGCCTAGACCCGCCAGCAAACCACCAAGAATAGCACCAATGACCAGGGCAAAAACCACAGGTACACGTGCCAAGGAGAGTCCACACATGACTCCGATAGCAGCAAGAATCGCAAACATAATGAATTGGGAATGAGAGAAAGGGAGGTATTTTATCAGAAAATGCGAATAAAAATTCCCCTACATTTTTATCAACCCAAATCCATCTTTGTGACTGGATTAAGCATGCTGTTGAGTAAACTCACGGATAGACTCTGCAATAAGTTTTGGCTGGCTTAAGATTGCCCAATGATTGGCATCTAGCTCTACCCTGGAAAAGGTTTGCACCCATTTGGGCATTTCATCAACTAGTTGCGGACTGACGAAATTATCCCGCTTTAGCACAATGGCCTGTACCGGACAGATGGCATAGCGTTCACGGGGTTTAAGCAACCGTGGAATAAAATTGGCCCGATACAGCCCAATGCCATATTTTCCATCTTTGACAATATTCTGGTTCAATGGCAGTCCTTCTTTGCCTTCCAGTTCCCGAATAATTTTGCCCCAGCGCTCGGGATTGAAAAAATTCCATGCAGTTGGTGCCAGCCAAGGCAATTGAAACATGGCGATATACCAAGACTTGCTTAATTGTTTAAAAAATCTTGATCGGTTTTGCTTGAACTGATTCCGCATCCAGAAGGCGGCATGATCCAGACAGGGACCTGAAATCGTGGTAAAGGAAAGAATACGGCCTTCGAATCTTGGGTCAGTCACCGATTCCCAAGACTGAATCGACCCCCAGTCATGGGCAACCAAATGAAAAGATTGTCCTGGAAGAACGGCACTCACCACTTCCTCCAGATCCATACTCAGACGCTCCAGACGATAATCACGGATATATTTGGGAATGGATGAATCCCCTGCGCCACGCACATCATAAGTAACGATAAAATAATCCGGCAGATAGACAATTACATTTTTCCAGACCTCCTGATGATCCGGATAGCCATGCACCAAAACCAAAGCAGGCTTGCTGATATCACCAAAGGTTCTTACTGCAAGACGCTGCTGATCACTGGTTGCCACCCATTGAGTTTGTGTTTCCATCTGGTCTTCCTTTATTGTTATTGACCGTTTATTTTATAACTCGGCATGATTTATCAATGCCATCACAATTTTGTTGTTCTAGTATGCATAGCTATACAAGAAAAAAGAATGTCAGTATGAGCCTATTACGTAAAATTCAAAGCCTGCCTTTGGTCACTAAATTTATCTTAAACCGTTATGCACCGTATCGTGGAGCGGGTATCGAAATTGATGAACTGGATTATGCCAATTATCATATTCGCGTGAAAATGCCACTAACTCGTAAAAACCAGAATATTGTCGGCGTACATTTTGGGGGTAGCCTGTATTCCATGGTCGATCCCTTCTAGATGCTGCTCCTGATGCATCATCTGGGACCAAAATATATTGTCTGGGATAAAGAAGCGACCATCCAGTTCCTCTCTCCAGGCCGCGGAACCGTGTATGCAGACATACGCATTGATGCTGAAGAAGTGAAAACTATTATGAATTTGGCGGCTGATCATGCTCCTGTCTATCGTAACTATCAGGTCGATATTTATGATGATTCAGCTGTGCGTATTGCAGAGGTAAAAAAGACCATATATATCCGTCGTAAAAAACCTAAGGCTCTCTTTAAAAATAAATAGAAATTGGATCAACACAATAAAAGCGCCTGTACAGGCGCTTTTATATATTAATACCAGATAGGGCTGTGATTAACGGCGTTGCTCAATCGCCGCGCCTGCACCACCGCCGATCGCACCACCGATTGCTGCACCAGCGTTACCACCAAAAATACTCTTACCAACGGCTGAGCCCACAGCACCGCCTACACCACTGTAGGTTGCATTGCGGTTAGAGCCGCCTTGAGTCTTACTTCCGACAGCGGCACCGGCACCACCGCCAATAGCAGAACCCCAGCCACCGCCGACACTATTACCCACACCACCACCGACTGCGCCACCGAGTGCTGCAGCACCTACACGTTGATCACGGGCAGACATATTTTCACAACCTGCTAACATAAAGGTTGAAACTGTCACCGCAGCCACTACGCCAATTAACTTTTTCATGATCCAGCTCCCTGTTCGATTCCTCTGTCTTATGAGTTAAGAGTAACTGGAATTTAAGGAGCGATTTATAACAAGATGTTAAATCTTGAAACTCCCCTACGCTATTTTGTAAATAGCACATGAAATTGGATCTTTTAATTTTATTCCGCAGTATCTACCATGAGCAAATCACGAGAGGTTGCACCATCTTCAGTCATCACGGTATGCGTTACCTTGGTTTTATCCGTACCAGTATGTTGCTGCAATTGTAGAGTACGTTTTACAGGTTCAGCCTGATCTTTTTTAAACTCGATACCTTCAGCATCAATAGTTCTGGTTTGCTGGAGGATTTCACCGTCCTGCTTCAATGTCGTATTGAATTCAATTTTAGAGGTAGGAACAATCACACCCCCCCTTTTGAATTACTAGAATTGACAGTTTTTTATCTGAGAACTGCCCCAGAGTGTCATCAAATACCACTTCTTTAGCAGCAATATCCTTGCCTTTATTGGTGATTTCCAGAATCGTGGCTTCAACATGACGTACAGGTTGCTGTCCTTCTACCCGACGCAGCACTTCAGTTTTTAATACAGGAACCACAGCTTTATCTTCAACCATAATAGTATTGGGCATAGGTGCTGCAAATGAAACAGTTGAGACTACGAATAATGTGGTAACCGCTAATTTTTTACTTATAGAACGCATTTTTCCCTCTCAATAAAAAATAAGTACCGAGCTTAACAAGCGGCACTTGTACTACAGATCATCGGTATGGATTAATAAGTAGCAATGATCAGTGCCTAAATAGATGTAAAGCTTGTTTTACTTTATTGAGTAACAGCTTCTGATGTTGCAACGTCATCTGTTTCTAATGGTGCCGCATCCAAAGGTTGAGCTTCTTCATTTGCAGCTGTTTGATCTACAACTTCAGTTTCATCCGCGGCTGTAGTGTCGCCAGGTGCTGTATTTTCTGCTTGATCTTTAGAACACGCTGTCAAACCGAGTGCTAGCAGTAGTACAACTGAGATTGCTAAATTTTTCATCTTACTGTTCCCATTTTAAGTTTATGTTTTCCTCAGAAATACTGGCATATTTTAGGGTTTGATTTCAAATCATTGTTTAAAAGTGCTGATTTGACAACATCCAGCCATAAAAAAAGCCACCCGAAGGTGGCTTTTTCTGATTTAAAGTGTCTGATTACAGACCGTTAAACTCATCATTAAATGCTTGGCTAAGCGCTTGGTCTACATCAGAGAAGTCATTATGCAGTTCAAATTCTGCAGCTTCTGCTTCTTGACGACGACGCTCCAAGTGGTAAGCCAGACCTGTACCCGCTGGGATCAGACGACCTACAACTACGTTTTCTTTCAGACCGCGTAGATCATCTTCTTTACCTGTTACAGCCGCTTCAGTTAACACACGAGTTGTTTCCTGGAACGATGCAGCAGAGATGAACGAGTCAGTAGAAAGTGACGCTTTGGTAATACCCATCAATTGACGTTCAAACTTCGCAGGGAACTTGTTCTGAGCAAGCAATGCTTGGTTCTCTTGAGCAACGCGGATGTAATCCACCTGTTCGCCTTTGATGAAGCTAGAATCACCACCATCAGTGATTTCAACTTTACGCAACATTTGACGTACGATCACTTCGATGTGCTTATCGTTGATTTTTACACCTTGCAGACGGTAAACGTCCTGAACTTCGTTCACGATGTAATTGGTCAACGCCACTTCACCTTTCAGACGTAAGATGTCATGCGGGTTCTGTGGACCATCAGAAATCGTTTCACCACGGTTCACATGTTCGCCTTCGAACACGTTAATGGTACGCCATTTCGGAATAAGCTCTTCGTAGATCTCTGAACCGTCATCCGGAGTAATTACCAGACGGTTCTTACCTTTGGTCTCTTTACCGAAGCTTACGATACCAGACACTTCTGCAAGGATCGCATGTTCTTTCGGCTTACGTGCTTCGAACAAGTCAGCTACACGCGGCAGACCACCGGTAATATCACGCGTACGTGAAGATTCTTGTGGTACACGACCAATTACATCACCCACACCAATTGTTTCGCCATCACGGACAGAAAGAATTGTGTTTTGTGGCAAGAAGTAGAACTGTTCGCCACCATCTACTGTGTCAAGCACAACAGCAGGACGTAAATCTTTACCAGAAGCAGGACGCGCTGTAACAGGCAAGATCTCAACAGTCGTCATACCAGTTGCATCATCAGTTTTCGATGTTGCAGTTACACCATCAGCAATCTGGCTGAAGCGAACTTTACCAGCTACTTCTGTTACCAGTGGATGTGTATGCGGATCCCAAGTCGCCACGATACCGCCCGCTTCTACAGCTTCGCCATCTTTCAGCAAGATAGACGCACCGTAAGGGATCTTATAACGTTCGCGCTCACGACCTAGATCATCTGCAATACCGATTTCACCTGAACGTGAAGTTGATACCAAGTGACCTTTCGCGTGTTGTACAGTTTTCACATTGTGGAAACGTACAGTACCTTTGTTACGAACTTGTACGCTGTTTGCAGCAGAAGTTCGGCTCGCAGCACCACCCACGTGGAACGTACGCATGGTTAACTGTGTACCTGGCTCACCAATTGATTGAGCAGCCATTACACCCACAGATTCACCAGGGTTCACTTGATGACCACGTGCCAAGTCACGACCGTAACATTTCGCACATACACCGAAAGTAGAGGCACAGTTTACAACTGAACGTACTTTGATTTCGTCAATACCCGCGTTTTCAATGAACGTAGCCAGTTTCTCGTCAATTAACGTGTTACGAGGAAGAAGAACTTCGTCTGTACCCACTTTCTTAACGTCTTCAGCAACGACACGACCCAGTACTCGAGTACCCAGGTTCTCGATCACGTCACCGCCTTGAATGAACGGCGTCATTACAAGACCATCATAAGTACCACAATCTGGTTCAGTGATGACCAAGTCTTGCGCAACGTCTACCAGACGACGAGTCAAGTAACCAGAGTTCGCAGTTTTCAGTGCTGTATCGGCCAAACCTTTACGCGCACCGTGTGTTGAAATGAAGTACTGAAGTACTGTCAGACCTTCACGGAAGTTTGCTTTAATAGGCGTTTCAATGATCGAGCCATCTGGCTTCGCCATCAGACCACGCATACCAGCCAACTGACGAATCTGAGCTGCGGAACCACGGGCACCGGAGTCAGACATCATGTAGATGCTGTTGAATGATTTTTGCTTCTCGTCTTCACCCTGTTTGTTCTTAACAGTCGTGTAAGACAAGTTGTCCATCATCGCTTTCGCTACCTGGTCGTTGGTACGTGCCCAGATATCGACAACTTTGTTATAACGTTCGCCGGCAGTTACGAAACCTTGTTCGAACTGTTGTTCGATTTCACGAACTTCAGCTTCCGCTTTACCAATAATTGCCTGTTTGTTTGGTGGAATCAGCATGTCTTCCATACCAACAGATACACCTGAACGCGTCGCTTGACGGAAGCCTAGGTACATCAACTGGTCAGCGAAGATAACAGTATCTTTCAGACCCAATTTACGGTAGCAAGAGTTGATTAACTTCGAGATGTTCTTTTTGGTCATCTCAACGTTAATTTGCTGGAAGTCCATCCCTTCAGGAACAACTTCCCAAAGCAGACAACGACCAGGGGTTGTATCAACAATGATGGTTTCTTGACGACGGTTGCCATCTTCATCAATCACAGTTTGGTGTACACGTGCTTTCACGCGAGCATGTAGATCAACCTGACCAGTTGCAAGTGCACGGTTTACTTCGTGAGTATCCGCGAAAACCATGCCTTCACCTTTGGCATTGATTGCATCACGTGTGATGTAATACAAGCCCAACACAACGTCCTGAGACGGTACGATGATTGGTTCACCGTTCGCTGGAGACAAGATATTGTTAGTTGACATCATTAACGCACGAGCTTCTAACTGAGCTTCAAGTGTTAATGGTACGTGTACCGCCATTTGGTCACCGTCGAAGTCGGCGTTAAATGCCGCACAAACTAACGGGTGAAGACGGATCGCTTTACCTTCAATCAGAATAGGTTCAAATGCTTGAAGACCTAGACGGTGAAGTGTTGGCGCACGGTTCAACATGACTGGATGCTGACGGATCACAGATGCAAGTACGTCCCAAACTTCTGGAGTTTCGCGCTCAACCATTTTCTTCGCAGCTTTAATGGTGGTTGCTTGACCAGATGCTTGTAGTTTCGCAAAAATAAACGGCTTGAATAACTCAAGTGCCATTTTCTTCGGAAGACCACATTGGTGAAGACGTAGGTTTGGACCTACAGTAATTACCGAACGACCCGAGTAGTCAACACGCTTACCAAGTAAGTTTTGACGGAAACGACCCTGTTTACCTTTGATCATGTCTGCCAAAGATTTAAGAGGACGCTTATTCGAACCGGTAATTGCACGACCACGACGACCGTTGTCTAACAATGCATCCACAGACTCTTGAAGCATACGTTTTTCGTTACGTACGATAATGTCTGGCGCTGCAAGGTCAAGAAGACGCTTCAAACGGTTGTTACGGTTGATCACACGACGGTAAAGGTCGTTCAAATCAGAAGTCGCGAAACGACCACCTTCAAGTGGCACAAGCGGGCGAAGATCTGGTGGAAGTACTGGAAGTACGTTCATTACCATCCATTCTGGCTTGTTATTCGATTCTTTGAACGCTTCCATAAGTTTCAAACGCTTAGACGCTTTTTTCAACTTAGTTTCAGAAGTTGTTACAGGAATCTCTTCACGCAGGCGAGAAATTTCGGCTTCAAGATCGATGTCTTTCAACAAGTCCTGAACTGCTTCCGCGCCCATTTTCGCTGTGAATTCGTCACCGTGTTCTTCTAAAGCATTGAAGTATTCTTCATCATTTAGAAGCTGGTATTTCTCGAACGGCGTCATACCAGGATCGGTTACAACGTAAGATTCGAAATACAATACGCGTTCGATATCACGTAGCGTCATGTCTAATAAAAGACCGATACGGCTAGGTAGTGATTTCAGGAACCAGATGTGTGCAACTGGAGAAGCAAGCTCAATGTGCCCCATACGTTCACGACGAACTTTCGCAGTTGTTACTTCAACGCCACATTTTTCACAAATGACGCCTTTGTATTTCATACGCTTGTATTTACCACACAAGCATTCATAATCTTTTACTGGACCAAAGATTTTGGCACAGAATAGACCATCACGTTCAGGCTTGAACGTACGGTAGTTGATGGTTTCAGGCTTTTTAACTTCACCATGAGACCACGACTTAATCATTTCTGGTGACGCAAGACCAATACGGATGCGATCAAACTCTACTGGAGCATGACCGTCTGAATCCGTCTTTTTGCGCATGATATCGAGCAAGTCTTTCAATTTTTTTCTCCGTGTGTTGTGGAGATTTTCACTCAACAACTGGGTCACAAATATTGTTTTTTAACTGAATTTTAATCCCCCTTAATCCCCCTTTTTCAAAGGGGGAAAAGTCCCTCTTTTACAAAGAGGGATTTAGGGAGATTTAATGGAGATTCTTAGTCACCATTTTTCAGTTCAATGTTGATACCTAAAGAACGGATCTCTTTGGTCAATACGTTGAACGATTCAGGCATACCTGGGTCCATGTAATGGTTACCATCTACAATATTCTTATAGATACGGGTACGACCTTCAACGTCATCCGATTTCACAGTAAGCATTTCCTGGAGTGTATATGCTGCACCGTATGCTTCAAGTGCCCATACTTCCATCTCACCGAAACGCTGACCACCGAATTGTGCTTTACCACCAAGCGGCTGTTGCGTTACTAGAGAGTAAGAACCAGTAGAACGCGCATGCATCTTGTCGTCAACCAAGTGGTTCAGTTTCAGCATGTACATGTAACCTACAGTTACCGGACGGTCGAAACGTTCACCAGTACGGCCATCATACAATACTGTTTGACCAGTACGTGAAATGCCACCAAGCTCTAACAATTCTTTGATTTGCGATTCTTCAGCACCGTCGAATACTGGAGTTGCCAAAGGAACACCTTTACGCAAGTTACCAGACAATGCCAAGATTTCATCATCAGTCAGGCTATCAAGATCTTCTTGCTCGCCACCAACTTTGTTGTAAATCTTGTCTAAGAATTCACGAAGCTCAAGTACCGTACGTTGCTCTTGAAGCATCTTGTCGATTTTGTCGCCAAGACCTTTGGCGGCCATACCCAAGTGAGTTTCAAGAATCTGACCCACGTTCATACGTGACGGTACGCCTAGCGGGTTAAGAACGATATCAACTGGTACACCGTTAGCATCGTGTGGCATGTCTTCTACCGGCAAGATGTTAGATACAACACCCTTGTTACCGTGACGACCCGCCATCTTATCACCAGGCTGGATACGACGTTTAACCGCTAGATAAACCTTAACAACTTTCAGTACGCCAGTTGTAAGTTCATCGCCTGTAGATAATTTGCGTTTCTTCTCAGCAAATTTCTCATCAATTTCAAGGCTCTTCTCTTTCAAGAAAACTTGAATTTGCGTTAAACGCTCAGCTATTGCTTCATCTACTGGTTGGATGTCTAACAGATCAACAAGCTCTAAACCAGACAGAACGTCTTCAGACAGTTTGTCACCGCGTTTAGTTGTGCCACCACCGTTAGATTCCTGACCTTTCAACAGACGAACAATACGTTCACGTGCTGCTTCTTCAAAGATTTTGTATTCTTCTTTCAAGTCTTTACGGTAAGCATCAAGCTGAGCTTTTTCAATTGCTTGCGCACGTTCATCTTTTTCAAGACCATCACGTGTAAACACTTGAACGTCAATCACGGTACCTTTAGTACCCGATGGAACACGTAAAGAAGAGTCTTTTACGTCAGCTGCTTTTTCACCGAAGATTGCACGTAGCAATTTTTCTTCCGGAGTAAGTTGTGTTTCACCTTTAGGCGTTACTTTACCTACCAGGATGTCACCAGCAGTCACTTCAGCACCGATATAAACGATACCAGACTCATCCAGTTTAGACAGAGCAGCTTCACCCACGTTCGGGATATCGGCAGTAATTTCTTCAGCACCCAGTTTGGTATCACGTGCAACACATGAAAGTTCCTGGATGTGGATAGACGTTAAACGGTCTTCCTGAAGTACACGCTCAGATAACAAGATCGAGTCTTCATAGTTGTAACCGTTCCAGGTCATGAATGCTACGCGCATGTTTTGACCCAGTGCCAGTTCACCGCCATCAGTCGATGGACCATCAGCAAGAACGTCACCGCGACCCACTTTATCGCCCATGTTCACAAGAACTTTCTGGTTAATACAAGTGTTCTGGTTAGAACGAGTGTATTTGATCAGGTTGTAGATATCTACACCTGCTTCGCCCGCCACCATTTCGTCTTCGTTGACACGAATCACGACACGAGAAGCGTCTACATATTCAATACGGCCACCACGTTTCGCGATCACACATACACCAGAGTCATGTGCTACGTTCGCTTCCATACCGGTACCCACCAGTGGCTTGTCAGCGATTAACGTAGGAACTGCCTGACGTTGCATGTTTGAACCCATCAATGCACGGTTCGCATCATCGTGTTCAAGGAACGGGATCAGTGATGCAGCGACAGACACGACCTGCTGAGCAGATACATCCATATGCGTCACTTTTTCTGGTGGAATACGTACGAATTCACCTTGGTGACGTACAGATACAAATTCTTCAGTCAGGTTGCCATCTTTATCGATTGCAGAGTCGGCCTGTGCGATAACAGTACCTACTTCTTCGATTGCAGACAGGTATTCAACTTCATCCGTTACACGACCATCAACAACTTTACGGTAAGGCGTTTCTAAGAAACCAAAGTTGTTACATTTTGCATATACAGAAAGCGAGTTGATCAAACCAATGTTTGGACCTTCAGGCGTTTCAATTGGACACACACGACCGTAGTGAGTTTGATGTACGTCACGTACTTCGAAGCCGGCACGTTCACGCGTCAAACCACCAGGCCCAAGCGCTGATACACGACGTTTGTGGGTGATTTCAGACAACGGGTTGTTTTGATCCATGAACTGAGACAACTGGCTTGAACCAAAGAATTCTTTGATGGCAGCAGCCACTGGCTTCGCATTGATTAAATCTTGCGGAGACAGGTTATCAGTTTCAGCCTGTGACAGACGTTCTTTAACCGCACGTTCTACACGAACCAGACCCACACGGAATTGGTTTTCAGTCATTTCACCAACTGAACGAACACGACGGTTACCCAAGTGATCAATATCATCGACTTCACCCTTACCGTTACGAATTTCAACTAATGTTTTCAATACATCAGTGATATCGTCGTTCGAGAGGATACCTTCAACTTCACGTGACTTCTGATCTGTACCCACTTCGTAAGGACGACCCAAACGACGGTTGAACTTCATACGGCCGACTGGCGACAAGTCATAACGTTCAGAAGAGAAGAACAGGTTGTTGAACAGGTTTTCAGCAGCTTCTTTTGTTGGTGGCTCGCCTGGACGCATTACTTTGTAGATTTCTACTAGTGCTTCTTCACGACCTGTCGTCGTATCGGCACGTAATGTATCCGCGATGAATGAACCACGGTCGATATCATTTGTGAACAGTAAGTTGAACTGCTTCACGCCGCCTTCTGCAATCTTCACCATGATTTCATGGCTTAATACAGTATTGGCCGCGATCACATCGCCATCTTTTAACTGGATGTCTTCAGCAGTGATACGTTCGTACAGGTATTCATCAGGCACTGCAAGTTTTTCAAGACCTGAAGCTTCCATTTGACGTACGTGACGTGCGTTAATACGTTTACCTTGCTCAACAATGATCTTGCCGTCTTTGTCAGCAATATCAAATTGTGCCATTTCACCACGCAGGCGTTCTGGAACAAGGTCAATCTGATAGCTACCCATATCCAGATATACAGGCACTTTCTCATAGAACATGTTCAGAATTTGTTCGTTATTATAACCCAATGCACGAAGTACCACAGTCGCAAGCAATTTACGACGACGGTCAATACGTACATAGACTAGGTCTTTGGCATCGAATTCAAAGTCTAACCATGAACCACGGTAAGGAATGATACGCGCAGAATAAAGGACTTTACCACTTGAGTGAGTTTTACCTTTATCGTGGTCAAAGAATACGCCTGGTGAACGGTGTAATTGAGATACGATTACACGCTCGGTACCGTTGATTACGAAAGTACCGTTATCCGTCATCAATGGCATTTCGCCCATATAGACTTCTTGTTCACGTACGTCTTTGATCGATTTCGTTTCACGATCTTTTAAGATCAAACGAATCTTCACACGCATTGGTGCTGCATAAGTTGAGCCACGAAGAATACATTCGCGTACATCAAACTCAGGCTTACCAAGACTATACTCAACAAATTCTAAAGCAGCATTGCCAGAATAACTTTCAATAGGAAAAACTGAACGAAATGCGGCTTGGAGACCGATATCTTCGCGGTTTTTTGGTGATTTGCCATCTTGTAAGAATGTTCTGTACGAGTCGACTTGAATCGAGAGCAAGTACGGAGCATCCATAACGCTAGGCAATTTACCAAAATTCTTACGGATCCGTTTCTTTTCGGTATATGAGTATGCCATCTGGAGTCCTCGGAAAGTGTAAACTAAGCCCGCCTGCAGAACGAGCTCAGAAGGAATTACGCTGGCCGATATGGCCACCACTCTTTACAAATGCTGCAATTTTTAGTGGTATTAAAACGCTTAACAATATTTTTTTACTGCAAAAATATTGGTAAGCATTTGATCAATTATGTTTGTTTTTTAAATTTGTATGAATTTCTATCATGCAAACAAAAATCGAGCCGATTATTGTAACGCAAAAAGGCTGATGACCCAAGAGCCATCAGCCAATTTTTGGAGCCGATTATAAAAAAACCGACTCCCTTAAGAAATTACTTAAGAGTAACTGTAGCACCAGCTTCTTCAAGTTTCTTCTTAAGCTCTTCGCCTTCTTCTTTAGAAACGCCTTCTTTAAGAACAGCAGGTGCGCCTTCAACCATATCTTTAGCTTCTTTCAAGCCAAGGCCAGTAGCTTCACGAACTGCTTTAATTACAGCAACTTTGTTCGCACCGAAAGAAGTCAACTCAACGTTGAATTCTGATTGTTCTTCAGCAGCAGCAGCAGCGCCTGGAGCAGCAGCAACAGCTACAGCAGCAGCAGATACGTTGAATTTCTCTTCGAAAGCAGAGATTAGTTCAACAAGTTCAAGAACAGTTTTTTCTGCAACTGCGTTTAGGATTTCTTCGTTAGTTAAAGCCATGAGAATAACTCCAAATGGAAATTGAATGGTGTGGAAATAAATTTAAGCTTAAGCAGCTTCTGACTCGTTTTTCTCTTTGAGCGCAGTAATAAGGCGACCCAATTTCGAAATAGGAGCTTGAAGAACGTTTGCAAGCATAGTAAGCGCTTTTTCTTGGTTCGGAAGATTCGCAATCACGCTAACTTCAGCACCTTGATAAACCTTGCCATCAAATGCAGCAGCTTTAAGTTCAAATGCTTTGTTAGTTTTTGCGAATTCTTCGAACAAGCGTGCAGCTGCACCCATGTCGTCTTCAGAAGTCGAGAAAGCTAAGATTGTTGGGCCAACAAGGTTGTCGTTCAAGATATTGAATTGAGTATCTTGAAGAGCACGTTTAGCCAAAGTGTTACGCACGATACGTGTGTGAACACCTAGTTTACGAGCTTCAACACGTAGAGCAGTTAATTGCTCAACTGTTAAACCTTGGTAGTCAGCAACAACAGCGGCAAATGCAGTAGAAGCAACTTCAGCAACTTCAGCTACGATCTGTTTTTTGCCTTCAATAAGAAGAGCCATTGTAAAACCTCCTAACGGTGATTTATGTACTTCAAAGAAGTACACTCCCAATTCGCAAGTCCATCACTGGACCTACACGCGGAGGATGAACAAATCACACCACCGCGTCTACGCAGGCTGGACTATTAAGAGAAGAGCATAAAACTCCCCTCGCCTGAGGTCTTTGACGCTGATAAATTCTCATTTATCAATTCAAAGTCTGCCTAAGTTCACAAGAGACGGAGCGTTTCTTGCGTGAAAATCAAAGCGGCGCTTTGATTTTCACTCAGGGCTTTAAAATTCTGTATAAGTTAAACTTATTTAGAAACGTTTTGAACATCAACGATCAGACCAGGACCCATAGTAGAGCTTAGAGTGATCTTTTGGATGTAAATACCTTTAGAAGTAGCAGGTTTTGCTTTCTTAAGGTCAGCTACAAGAGCTTCAACGTTTTGACGAACAGCTTCAGCAGAGAAACCTACTTGACCGATCGCAGCGTGGATGATACCCGCTTTGTCTACACGGTAACGTGCTTGACCAGCTTTTGCATTTTTAACTGCAGTAGCAACGTCAGGAGTTACAGTACCCACTTTAGGGTTTGGCATTAAGCCACGTGGACCAAGAATCGTACCAAGTTTACCTACAACGCGCATTGCATCTGGAGCAGCAATGACTACGTCGAAATCAAGGTTACCCGCTTGGATGCTTTCAGCAAGATCGTCGAAACCAACAACGTCTGCGCCTTCAGCTTTAGCAGCTTCTGCAGCAGCGCCTTGAGCGAATACAGCTACACGTACAGTTTTACCAGTACCTGCAGGAAGAGTAGTCGCGCCACGAACAACCTGATCAGATTTACGAGGGTCAACACCTAGATTAACAGCGATATCCAAAGATTCTTTGAATTTCGCAGCTGGAAGGTTAGTAAGAACTTCTACAGCTTCTTCTAAAGTGTAAACTTTTTGCGCTTCAATAGCAGCAGCAATGGCTTTTTGACGTTTAGTTAACTTTGCCATGTCTTATAGCTCCACTTCCAAGCCCATAGAACGTGCAGAACCAGCAATGGTACGAACACGTGCGTCTAAATCAGCACCAGTAAGATCTGGTTCTTTAGTAGTCGCAATTTCTTCTAACTGAGCACGAGTCAACTTACCAACTTTAGTTTTGTTAGGTACAGCCGAACCTTTTTGGATACCAGCAGCTTTCTTAAGAAGAATCGCAGCAGGTGGAGTTTTCATGATGAAAGTGAACGACTTGTCGTTGTACACAGTGATCACGACTGGGATTGGCAGACCAGCTTCAAGCTTTTGAGTAGCAGCGTTGAATTCTTTACAGAACGCCATGATGTTAACACCACGTTGACCCAGTGCAGGACCAATCGGTGGAGATGGATTCGCTTTACCAGCTGGAACTTGCAGCTTGATATAGCCGTCAATCTTCTTAGCCATTTCAAATTACCTCTGGGTGCAAACGCCGCTAGGCTCCCCAATGATTCTACGTAACGATAACCGTTACAACAACAATGCCCGATCCTTTAATAAATCGGGCGTTTTCAACCAATACCGATTAGATTGTTTTTTCGACTTGGCGAAATTCCAATTCAACCTGAGTTGGTCGGTTAAATACGTTGATTGTCAGCGTTAAGCGTGACTTTTCGTACTGAACCTCTTCCACCACACCTTTAAAGTCTGTGAATGGACCGTCAATTACGAGTAATTCTTCGCCTGGTTCAAACATCGTCTTAGGACGAGGTGCTTCACCAGTATTACGTACACGCGCAAGAATCGCATCAGCTTCTTTTTGCGTAATTGGTGCCGGCTTTTCTGCCGTACCACCAATAAAACCTAATACTTTTGGACATTCTTTAACAATGTGCCAGGTTTCATCGTTCATTTCCATTTCGACTAATACATAGCCTGGGAAGAACTTACGCTCTGATTTACGTTTCTTGCCATCCTTCATTTCCACTACTTCCTCAGTAGGGACTAGGACTTCACCAAAGCTATCGGCAACAGCGCTACGCTGGATTCGATCATTAAGCGAACGCATCACTTGTTTTTCATAACCAGAATAGGCATGAATAATGTACCAACGTTTCATAGCTCTCTTACCCGATAATAAACTTCATTAACCAGCCTAATAGGTAGTCAAAACACCATAAAACAACGGCTGCAATGACAACAACAACAAGAACATGCCATGAGGTGGTCACTGTCTCTTGCTTGGTAGGCCAGGTCACTCGACGGAGCTCAATTCGTGCGTCTTTCAGCAGTCGAACAAAGCCTTTGCCTTGATGGGTGGCGTATAATAAACCTAAAGCGCCCACGATACAAGCCAAAATCACCCCAACACGAACCCAAATATCATTCGCTGGTGCCCAGTACGCTGGCAAATATTGATTTACCATCATTGCACCCACCAATAAAATCAAGGCGATAACCCATAGAACAATGTCCAATGGAGAACCAGTTTTTACATCTACAGCAGGATTATTTCTTTGGGGAATTGCCGCGCCGCTCATTGCGTCACGTGATTTATCATTCGACATTTTTGTACTCGTCGTAGGTTTCGCGACTTATTATATGACCAGATTTGCCGACATCAAGCGTCTTTTAAGAAAAAATGATGGCAGGTCAGGAGGGACTCGAACCCCCAACATTCGGTTTTGGAGACCGACGCTCTACCAATTGAACTACTGACCTTCAAAAAGACAGACTGGAGCCGGGGCTCCAGTCAATATCTTATACTATATTATGCAGTAACGCGAGATACTACACCAGCACCCACTGTACGACCACCTTCACGGATCGCGAAGCGTAAGCCTGCGTCCATTGCGATTGGGTGGATCAGCTCTACTGACATCTCAACGTTGTCACCAGGCATAACCATTTCAACGCCTTCTTTAAGCGCGATCGCACCAGTTACGT
>NZ_LFRE01000042.1:0-2959 GCF_001077515.1 Acinetobacter sp. VT 511
GCAGTACGATCTTCAAAGTTAAGATGATGGTATGACAATTTTATATACTCCATAAACCCTTTAAATTAATTAGGTGGTTTATGTCGCACTTCAAGTTTTACTCTGCCATGTATTGAAATCAAATGACATCCAAATCAGCATGGATGGTAAAGGTCGATGGGTTGATAATGTGATGGTTGAACGATTATGGCGGAGCGTTAAATATGAAGAGGTGTATCTCAAAGCCTACAGCAATGTTTTGGATGCGAAGAAGCAATTAAACGCATATTTTGAATTTTATAATTTGAAACGACCTCATTCGAGTCTGGACAAAATGACTCCAGATGAGTTTTACTATGACCAGCTACCACAACAAAATAAGGTAGCTTAACTAGAGCAGAGTATCACTTATAAATAAGCTTTTAGTTGTTCAAACATGTGGGACCACCTCTATTTAAAAAAAGGAAAGAAGATGAAAATTAAGTTTTTAACAGTTTCATTGATGCTTATTCTGCCATTTTCTGTTTTTGCAGCAAATACTGTAGTAGAAAAAGCGGTCATTGAATCAAATAATACATATAAGGCGAAGTATAACTTAGAGGATATGACTGAGTTTAATCAGGCTCAAAAGGGCTTTATTGCCAAGCCAACAGGTCAAATTAAAAGTGAGAAAGGCAATGTTATCTGGGATTTTGATGCATTTAGTTTTTTACAAGATCAAGCACCAAATACCGTTAATCCCACTCTATGGCGACAAGCAAAATTAAACAACAATGTTGGGCTATTTAAAGTAACAGATCGAGTTTGGCAAATTCGTGGTTTTGATTTGGCAAATATGACCATCATTCAGGGTGATACTGGCTGGATTATTGTGGATACATTAACCTCTAAAGAAACGGCTGAAGCAGCACTTAAATTTGCTAGACAGCATTTAGGTGAGCAAAAAATTTCAGCCATTATCTTTACCCATAGCCATATCGATCATTTTGGTGGTGCATTAGGCGTTCTTTCTAGCGAAGAAATTAACGCTAGAAAAACTCCAATTATTGCGCCAAAAGGCTTTATGGAAGAAGCGACCAGTGAAAATGTGATGGCAGGTTCAGCCATGATACGTCGTGCGACTTATATGTATGGAACTTTTCTACCTAAAAATGCGGAAGGATTGGTGGATACAGGTTTAGGTAAGGCTGTTGCTGTGGGAAAAATGGGCATCCTTGAGCCTACACAACTGATCACTCAACCAGAACAGAAAATGACGGTTGATGGCTTGGATTTTGTGTTTTATAACGTGCCGGGTTCAGAAGCACCAGCAGAATTAACGTTCTCTATCCCATCATTGAAACTTTATAACGGCGCAGAAATTCTATCTCATACCATGCATAATCTTTATACCCTTCGGGGTGCTAAAGTCCGTGATGCCTTAAAATGGGTGGGCTATCTAGACCAAGCAATGCAGCATGCCAAAGCATCCGATGTATTGATTGCACAGCATCATTGGCCTGTCTGGGGCAATGACAATATTCAAGATTTTATTAAAACCCAGCGAGATGTTTATAAGTTCACGCATGATCAGACGGTGAGATATATGAACTCTGGTTTTAATGGCGCTGAAATTGCCGAAAAAATTAAGCTTCCAGCGGCACTTGATCAAAAACTATATGCTCATGGCTATTATGGAACCCTAAAACATAATGTAAAAGCAGTATACCAATATTATATGGGATGGTTCGATGCCCATCCTTCCAATTTAGATCCATTACCCCCTAAAGCTGTTGCAAAAAAATATATTGAGTTAGCAGGTGGGGAGAACAATGCATTGAAAAATGCGCGGGATGCCTACGCTCAAGCTGACTATAGATGGGCTGCCGAGATTTTAAAACATATTGTGTTGAATAACCCTCAAAACCAACAAGCAAAAGACTTATTGGCGAATACTTATCGTCAATTGGGCTATGCTGCTGAGGCTTCAACTTGGCGTAATTTCTTTTTGGTGGGCGCTCAAGAGCTACAAAATAATGTACCCCTACAAAATACTTCTGATCCGAGTGATTTATTGATTCATACACCAACTGAAAGATTTCTTGAAGCTATGGCGACAAATTTAGATGTGGAAAATTTAAAAAATGAAAACCAGTGTATCAATCTGGTTTTGTCGGATACCAAAGAGCATTTTTCATTATGGGTTGAAAACTCAGTCATGCAGTTTAAGCGTTATGATGAAAGTAAAGATTTGGCATTGGATTGCCCTACATTAACCTTAACCAAGCCCTTATATCTAAAAATGATTACAGGTCAAATAGAAGGGGTAAAAGTCCTGCTTTCTAAAGACAGTAAAGTCAAAGGTAATCCACTGAAAATTGGAAAATTCTTTGCAATGTTTAAACGTCCAGATTCAATTTTCCCGATTGTGACTCGACCAAATGGCTAAGCTCAAATAAGTAAAGTCGAAACTTAAATTAATAGATCCAAAGAAATGGGTGAAATTATCAACTTGGTTCTCCCAATCTTATAACAGGAATACAAGAAATTATTTCTTGTATTCCTCTTTAAAATTAAAAGTAAGCTATATGTATTTTAACTCTATTGATACTTTATTAAATGGTTTTTGAATTTTTATACTTTATTTTCGATGGAGATATTTTTATTAGTAGCTTGTTTAAAAAAGATTTGTTTATTTTTCTATTAATTGCTTCTAAATAATAACTTCAATATTTTTGTGGTTAAAAGGCAAGGGGGTATTATGATGTGTTTTTTATTGAAAATAAGCTTTTATATTAGGGCGAATTCAAACATGAGGTGCGACAGTTTGAAAAGTCTTATGATAATCAACAAGCTGAGCAAATTTCTCTAATGGTGTAAGCCAATCTAACGCTTTTCTAGGACGAGTATTCAGTGACATGGCAACTTGATTTAAATAATGCTGATCTGCCTGATTTAAATCAATCCCTTTAGGTAAATATTGCCTAATTAAACCATTCAT
>NZ_LFRE01000043.1:0-2320 GCF_001077515.1 Acinetobacter sp. VT 511
TGATACGCTGCCTGTACCAATGGGTGTACGCGCTGGTGGCAAAAAAATTGCGATAAACCTGCATGACAAAATTGAACGTCAGGGTCATGGTCCCCATGGTCTGATTGCAGGTACAACTGGTTCAGGTAAAAGTGAAGTTATCCAGTCCATCGTAGCTTCACTCGCTGCAGAATTCCATCCACATGATCTGGCCTTCATGCTGATTGACTATAAAGGTGGCGGGATGTCCAATACATTTGTTGATCTGCCTCATGTGGTAGGGACAATCACCAATCTGGATGGGAATTTGATCGAGCGGGCGAATATTTCACTTCGTGCCGAACTGGTCAGAAGGCAAAAAATATTAAATGATGCGGGAAACCTCCAGCATATTGATGAATATTACAAGATTCTGCGTTCCAGACATGAACAAAGAGTTTGGTAAGAGGCTTTGTGTAGAATAAGCACGATGAGGGTAGATATGATGTTTTGAGTCAGTAAGCAGTCCAAAAATAACATATTAAGTAGGAGGAAACCATGTACACAGCAAAAATCCGGAAGAAACCATGGCAAAGAATGTCCATGCTGGTTCTTTCCTTTATTCTGGCGATTGGAACGTTGCCCATGAGTTTGGCTCAAGCGGATGCGACTAACCAGACTCCTGTTGGTCCGGGCGGAGTTGGATCCCCTTCACTATGGCTACGACCAGAGCGGGTAAACGGAGTTGCCAGCGGCGAAAAGGTGAATATCTGGGAAGATCAAGGCAGTAAAATAAACAACGCAACCCAAAGTACGGAAGCGAATCAACCGACCTATTGGGATGATAAAAATCATAATATCAATTTCAATCCGGTATTGGAATATAACGGCACGAGTAGTTTTATGAATCTGGATGTAAGTAAGCTTCCTCAAGGGAAGAGCTCCAGATCGATCATTACCGTTAGCAAAACCAATAAAACGGGAGGCCTCAATTATATTATTTCATGGGGAGTACAAACGGGTGCTTATACGGGGAAAGTCATCCGCACCATTATGCAATGCACGAAGTCGATCATTCAGCATGGTGCTTGCCGAGATCATCAGAATGGGCACAGTGGAGTGCTGGCGAAAGGCATCTACGAGATCATTTCCATCCATTTCAGGAAGCATGAGATCCGTTACAACAATATCCGGCTGGAATTGTGGAAACAGTTGAAGTGCCTCGCGGGCATGATGAACCCGTTCAGTGATGTATCCTTCCTCCTCAAGAAAGAAAGCAATCATGTCGGCCAGATTTTTCTCATCTTCTATAAGAAGTACTTTGATAGTCATAGGGTCACACTCCTGGTGAAAATAATATGTTAAGAAAATGCTAAAAAAACAAGGTGAATTGCGAATAAATGCCGCAAATTTTTTAATGTTTCTATCCCAAAATATAGGATGTATATGTAGAGAAAGAATAAGCTTTTTGCATGAACTTCAATATTCTCGTGCCGACAGAGAAGGGCACCGCGGCCGACCAGACGTGGACCTTCAGCGACGCGAAGAACGTCGGTCTCTTCACCGCGTGCCAGAACAAGGGCACCGCCTGGGAGGTGCTGAAGTTCGCCACCAGCCAGGAGCAGGACGGCAAATGGCTCGAAGAGACCGGTCAGATGCCGCTCCGCACCGACCTGACCACGACCTACGCCGACTACTTCAGCGCCAACCCGGCATACCAGCAGTTCGGTGACCAGGCCGCGCGCACCGTCGAGGTGCCCAACGTCACCAGCTCGGTCGAGATCTGGCAGGCGTTCCGCGACGAGTACTCCAAGTCGGTCATCTTCGGCGAAGAGGACGTGAACACCTTCCTCTCCAACGCCCAGATGCAGATCGACCAGCTCGCGGCGGGGAAGTGACGTGACCGTCGATCTCGCCGGCACGACCGGACGCAACGCCGGAAGTGAACATAAGCTGTATCGTGTTGGACCAGAATTCCCATCGTTGTCGCCAGTTTGTAGACTTGTTCGTGCTGGAAGGGCACGATGACCCGCAATTTTTTGATCAGAAGCAGCACTTGATCAGCCCGGTTCTCATTTTGATGGAAAATGGCCAAATTACAGAGTGCATGCAGATTACCTGGTTCCTGTTCAAGCACTTCGGCAATAGTCTCTTTTGCTTTGGGAAACAGACCCATATAATAGTAGGCGAGTGCCAGATTGTTACGGGCAGCCAAGTAATCAGGATAATCAGAAGACATGCCTTCGAGCAATTCAGCAGCCTGTGCAAATTTTCCTTCTTCCAGCAGTTCCCGTGCCTGATCGTGCTCCACTACACCTTTGCGTGATTTGATTCGATTCAGTTTAGTCGGACGATCCAGCTC
>NZ_LFRE01000044.1:0-409 GCF_001077515.1 Acinetobacter sp. VT 511
CTTAGGTGCCAATTGATTGGATACTAGAAAATAATCAATGCGCCAGCCCACGTTCCGTTCTCTAACCTTCGGCATATAAGACCACCAGCTGTATACATCCGTACGATCCGGATAGAGATGGCGGAAGCTGTCTACATACCCGGAAGCAAGCAAATCGGTCATCTTGCCACGCTCTTCAAGGGTAAATCCGGAATTGCCCAGATTGGGCTTCGGATTCTTCAGGTCAATCTCCTGATGAGCCACATTCAGGTCACCACAGACGATAACCGGCTTAGTCTGCTCCAATTGTAGAATGTACCCCCGGAATCGATCCTCCCATTCCAGACGGTAAGGCAGCCGGGTCAGATCCCGCTTCGCGTTAGGGGTATAGACGTTCACCAGATAAAACTCATCATACTCCAGTGTAATC
>NZ_LFRE01000045.1:0-2701 GCF_001077515.1 Acinetobacter sp. VT 511
TCCAATTGGCCTAGGCATCCTAAAAGAAACGCTTAAAAAGAACTCGTAATCTATAGTATGGGAGGTTGGCGGTGAATGATGAACGGTAAGAAATCTTACCTAATCAGCTTCACCGCCCTTTTTTCTAAAAGGGGCTATGAACTGAAAATTGGGTTCGAACAAATTATCAATGCTAACAATCAATATCACCTGACCGCTCCCGTTAACAGTACCTATAAGACATTGATTGAGGATACCATGAAGAACGCAAACAAAGCCCCTCACTCGGCTACCGGATTATTCGGGCGGCTAGGGAGTGCTGAGTACATCACTCAGTATGACGGCTTTGAAGTAGAGACTGTAGTAGCTTCTATCGTATCGTACCTGTCAGGCATCCATAAGTATTTTCACGGCGAAACAGTCACAGACGGAACAACAGATGGACAGCAGGATGCACGTAGGCTTGAGCAGATACTTGAAGCTGAAGGTGCGGCGCTTGGTTTTTCTGTTGGAGATACCATGCTGTCAGCAATAGGTATATCACCGTATACTACATCTTACTTGAGTGGAGTTCATATCACACTTTTCCTCGGATTGGGGATATTCGCGTGTGGATTCTACCTTACTCGCAAAGAGATTGGAAAATCATTCCCCGGTCTTGCAAAGGGGTTATGGATCGTAGTTATCGCTATCGTTCTCAGTTATTCGTACATGACAGATAAATTCATGTATGTTGCCAAGTGGGGAGCTACAGGCATTAATGCGGTATCCTATGTACAGAATGCAAGTTCTTGTACCTTTAACGTGCTGAAAACGGGTGAGACCCGAGCAACCTGTGATCTGACACTCAAAAATTACGGCAGAGATTCCGTATCCGCCGTGTTATTGCCTGATCTCGCGCGCAGTTATAAGCCAGATACATAAAAACGGTTACTTCATTATCTTTGGACATCTGTGTAATATCAGCCATTAACGATTCCGAAATATCAAATCGCAGTTCATGACCAATTCCTTCTTGTACAGAACCTGCTGGAAAGCCGTGCTTTAGAGAAAGAGGTTCCGCTCCCTTCATTTTGTTTAACCAGTATTCCCGCTCTTTGGAGTACTTGTTTTCGTGCAGTTTCTTGTTCTCTGCCTCAACATAAGAGATGAATCCTTCATCCAGCTTGACATCCACAGGCTGATCTTCAAGAAGACACGTATATGACTGAATAAGTTTGTTTTTCATCAGTTCAAGCGACATGCCATCACATATTAAATGATGAATACATAAGGTCAGAATATATCGGCTTTTATCCATCTGAACAATCATTATACGGAACAGAGGACCTTTCTCCAGCTCAAAAGGTGTCCCGATGCTGTGCGACACCAATGGCGGCACGCTGCCCGAGGAGGTCTCGGACATCGTCGGCCAGGTAGCGAAAGTCGTGCCCGGCGACCATCTCGGCATTCACGCCCACAACGACACCGAACAAGCGGTGGCCAATTCGCTGGCCGCGGTGCGCGCCGGCTGCCGCCAGATCCAGGGCACGATGAACGGGCTCGGCGAGCGCTGCGGCAATGCCAATCTCGCGTCCCTCATCCCGACTCTGCTCTTGAAGAAGGGCTATGCCGACCGTTTCAGCATCGGCGTCAGCACCGAGAAGCTCACCCATCTCACCGGCGCCTCGCGCAAGCTCGACGAATTGCTCAACCGCTCGCCCAACCGTCACGCGCCCTATGTACCTGCTTCGTCCAATCGAACATGGCGCAGATATTGTCGTTCACTCTGCAACGAAATTTATTGGGGGTCATGGTACATCCATTGGTGGCGTTATCGTGGATAGCGGAAAATTTGACTGGAAAGCAAGTGGCAAGTTCCCTGGGTTGACGGAGCCGGACTCCAGTTATAATGGTGTTGTATATACGGAAGCGGTTGGACCGATTGCTTATATTATCAAAGCTCGTGTACAACTTCTGCGTGACTTGGGTGCAACGATATCTCCATTCAACTCATGGTTGCTGCTGCAAGGACTGGAGACATTACATCTGCGCGTAGAGCGTCATAGTAGCAATGCCCTTGCGGTTGCGGAATTCCTTGAGAAACATGAGGATGTGTCTTGGGTAAGTTATGCAGGTCTGCCGAGCCATGGTTCTTATGAGCTTGCACAGAAGTATCTGCCAAGAGGGCAAGGCGCGATTCTGACCTTTGGAATTAAAGGTGGAATGAAACCGAGACTTCTTCATTATATTCTTTATCAATTAGGTTGTAAGGACCAATCAGATGGACTTGGCTGTGGTTTCTATGATGAATCAGGATATGAAGATCAAGGCTCGATTCACACTGCAGTTAATAAGTATCTATTTGATATTTGTTTTAATTCTAGTTTAGATTCCAAAGGGTATGATTACTTTTTATTTTTCCTTTTTATAAACTATGATCCTAAGTCCAGTTACGTGTCTAGTGAAATTCCTTCAATAGATCAATTTACAAAAGTCTTGAATAAAGAAGAGCTTAAAAATTACTGGATAGCTAATAAAGATAATATTAAAAAGAGAGATATGCCTTGGAAAGACACGTTTTCGATGGGTTCATATGAAACAACTTATACTGCACATATTCAAGATCTCTTTAAATTACTAGACCAATTATAAAAGTCAGATTATCAAAATCGGAGCATTGAAAGTGAAGTGAATAGTCACAAATTCCTATTCACTTCAAAACAGAACGGAAATGGTATCA
>NZ_LFRE01000046.1:0-413 GCF_001077515.1 Acinetobacter sp. VT 511
ATGGTCAGAAGTTAAATTCTTCACTTCACTGTATACCGCGTCTACTTTAGCACCGATAACAACTTGAACCTGTCCACCGGAATTTTGTGCCTTGAGCACGCCTTCGAGCTGATCCAGTGCCTTGAGGTCTGCTTTGTTATCATCCTTTAATACGAATCTCAAACGGGTTGCACAGTGTGTTAGCCCGGATATATTTTGCTCGCCGCCAACGAGATCAAGTACGTTTTTAGCCAAGTCTTTATTGTTCATGACCCTTCTCCTCTACATGAATAAATTGGATATATAAAAAATGACCAAGCCGGGGAATCGTCATTCCCTACGCTTGGTCATGCCTGATCGAATCAGTAACAGTCCAATATGGATTATTTGGTTAGTTCCTTCATTAGGTTCATTCTGTTGGTTCATTCGAGATC